>DAOSBX010000018.1 GCA_035361075.1 Candidatus Hydrogenedens sp.
ATTTAAATCCGTCTGCTTCTGCTGATTTAACGAAATCCTTTTTATGCAGTGATTTGTCTGACCCCGAGAAGCGACCTTCGAAATACAATGTTTGCCATTGCACCACCATGCCGTCGCCGTGATTGTTCATGAGGAGAATTTTTACAGGGATGTTGTAATTGGTGCAGGTTTCCATCTCGCCGAAGTTCATTCGTAGGCTTCCATCTCCATCTATATCGATAACTATCTTATTTGGCTTGGCTAATTTGGCACCGATGGAGGCTGGTAAACCGAAGCCCATTGTTCCCATACTACCCGAAGTAATGAATGTTCTCGGATGTTTAATATGCAGATATTGTGCGGCAAACATTTGATGTTGACCTACACCTGTAGTAAAGATAGCTTCGCCTTTGACAATATCATTCAATGCTTCTATAACTTCTGGTGGTTGAATTTTCTGGGCATTACGCTCGTAATTTAGAGGATATTCTTGTTTTAACTGTTGAATATGTTTTAACCATGCTTCATGACGGCAGGTAATGTTCTTACCATACTGAAGTAATGATTTAAGTGCTTTGCCCGCATCACCATTGTGAGACCACACTACAGGTTTCACTTTTCCAATTTCGGCAGCGTCAATATCAATATGAGCGATTTTTGCATTTGGAGCAAATTCACTGGCTAAACCTGCGACGCGGTCATCAAAGCGTGCCCCTACTGCAATGAGCAAATCGCAGTCCATAACAGCATAATTAGCATATGCTGTTCCATGCATTCCTAACATGTGCAAAGCTAATGGGGCTTTTGTGTCTATGGAACCGATGCCCATTAGTGTGGTGACCACAGGTATATGGAAATGGTTTACAAATTCGTTAAGGGCTGGTGCCGCATTGCTGGAGATGATTCCACCTCCGACATAGAGCAAAGGTTTTTTAGATGCCCTTAGTAAGGTAAAAAACTCTTTTGCCTCTTCAGGGGTAATTTGGTTGTCATTAATTTTTTGCATTCGGTTCTGATAGCCATGCATGGGTAGAAGGCCTTTACCTTTGAAAATGCCTTCGTAATTTTGGACATCTTTAGGGATGTCGATAACAACAGGGCCAGGTCGTCCTGTTCGGGCAATGTAAAAGGCTGTTCGAACAATTTCTTCTAAATGTTCAGGCTCTTCGACTAAAAATACATGTTTTGCGCAGGAGGACATTAGGTTGAAGACAGGTGCTTCTTGAAATGCATCGGTTCCTACCGCAGAACGTGCAACCTGTCCACTTATCATAACCAGAGGAATAGAGTCTGCCATCGCATCACGGATAGGTGTGGTTGCGTTGGTTGCTCCTGGTCCAGACGTGACAAGGAATACACCGACTTCGCCTGATGCACGTGCAAATCCTGAAGCCATAAAACCTGCCCCTTGTTCATTAGCGGGGACAATCAACTTTATTGGGTGCTCTTTATGAACCCGATTCCAACGGAAAATAGCATCGTAAGTAGGAAGTATGGCTCCACCGCTATAACCGAATATGACCTTCACACCTTCATCGGCAAGCACCTGAAGTATCATATCTGCCCCTTTCATCTTGGTGCCAGCTAATTCATGTTTTTTTGTAGTCATGTTAACAACTCCTTCTTCGTTATTAATGTTAATAACAATGATTAAAAATTTTTTATTTATTTAAGGTGAGATTTTATTCAAAGATTAAAGTTAAAGGCGCCGCTGAAATTCGTTTCTGCGGCGCCTTTTGCTTTCTATACTCCGCTGTTATTGGAATTATTCAGTAGGCGGAGGTTCTTCCTCTGGCGCCGCAGAACTCGGCGCCTCACCTACACCTACCTCCGGATCCTCCTCTTTTGCTGTTATTTCGGGTGCTGTTTCAGGCATTTCTTCCGTAGGCGTTCCTTGAGTTGTATCCTGACTGCTTTCTTCTGTTGAAGTTGTAATATTTGAACCGCCATTATGGATTAATTTATCTGCTACTTCTTCAATGGATTTACCTTGTTGAAGCAGTTCAGCAGGAATCACATCTTTTAGCATAGAACCCACATCAACAGGTTCTCCTGCTTCTGAATGGGTTTGCATAATTTCACCTTCTAAGTCTTTTTGGTATTCACGGATACTCAGTCCAACTTTCCTCTCGACAGGGCTTATACTGATAATCTTCGCCATGACTTTCTGCCCGACATGAAGAAAATCTTCAGGACGTTGAACTTTTTCCATAGACATTTCGCTGAGATGAATCAATCCCTCAATGCCATTTTCGAGCTTTGCAAATGCACCGAAGCTAACTAATTTGCTAACCTCAACTTCGACATGTTTTCCTATCGGCATACTCTCAATTAGTTCTTGCCATGGGTCAGGTTCTAATTGTTTCAAGCCGACACTGATTTTTTCCATTTCTGGGTCGATACTTAAAATTTTCACTTCTATCTCTTGGTCTTTTTTCAACACTTCGGCAGGATTGGTTACTTTTTTTGTCCAAGAAATATCGCCCACATGGAGTAGTCCATCGATACCTTCTTCAATTTCAATAAAGGCACCGTAATCCATAATTGCACGAACACGACCTTTGACTACGGAACCCACTGGATATTTTTCCGCCATCATTTTCCATGGGTTGGGTTGGGTCTGCTTGAGACCGAGAGAGATTTTTTGTTCATCAGGGTCAACATGGAGAACCATGACATGGACTTCATCACCAATATTCATAATCTCGGATGGGTGACGTACACGACGTGTCCAACTCATTTCGCTGATATGTATCATCCCTTCTAAACCATCTTCCATCTGGACAAACGCACCATAATCAGCAAGGCTAATGACGGTTCCTGTAACAATCGACCCCACGGGATATTTCTCCATAGCATTTAACCATGGATTTGGTGTCTTTTGTTTCAGACCTAAACTCACCCGATGTGTTTCGGGGTCATAGGTAAGAACCATAACATCAATCTTTTGACCTATTTTTAACATTTGATGTGGATTTTTAGGTCTGCCCCACGTCATATCGGAAACGTGTAAAAGACCATCTAACCCACCCAAATCGATGAATGCGCCAAAATCGGTAATATTCTTTACTTCACCTTGAACTATGGCACCGACCTTAATTGTTTTAATAAGTCGTTTCCGTTCCTCTTCTCTCCGCTCTTCTAAAAGTTTTCGATGGCTAACCACGACATTCCGTCGTTTCTGGTTTAGACTTAGAATTCGGAGTTCCATTCGTTTACCAACGAATTCATCGAGGTCGTTAATCGGTCTTGTGCTGACTTGACTTCCTGGCATGAATGCATCCACGCCGATATCCACTTTCAACCCACCTTTTACCTTGCGGATAACTGTACCTTCGATAGTTCCATTTTCTTCAAATATCTTTTGGACATACTCCCAGTTCTTAATACGGTCCGCCTTTGTTTTAGACAAAACAGGCATACCTTCTTCATTCTCTGGAACCTCGATATAAAAATCGAAGGTAACTCCCTCTTTCAGTTCAGAGCGGTCAGGAAAATCTGTAATTCTGACAACTCCTTCACTTTTATAGCCGATATCCACAAGCACACGGTCATCCATAATAGAGACCACTTGTCCCTTCACAACCTCCCCTTCTTGGAACCGCATCATACCCTCTTGCAGAAATTGGTCAACATCGGGCGATGTAAGATACGAATTTAATTCTTCTTTTAACTCTGGAGTCAACGCCTGAGTCGCCATTTCATCAACTTGTGCATTAAGTTCTGTATACTTATAACCCATAACTTAAAATGCTCCTTTCAGAAAAAAAATATCCTGCGAAAAAGCAGGTGTTATATTATACTATTTTTTTAAATTAAAACTCAACCTGTAAATAATATTTCGGATTTGAAAGATATAGGAACTTTCAGAGTAATATATGTGTTTAAAATGTAATTACATCTATAACAGAATAACAGAACAAAAAAGGAGAAAAATATGAGTAAGGCGACCATGTTAAAAGTCATCAACCCTATCCTCTTACTCCTGTTTATCAATCAGGCAAGTACAGGTCTTTTCCATCATTCACTTTCACACAAGATGTTTGAGGTCTTACATGAAGGGGGTGGAATTGTCCTTATCATTGTTTCATTATTGCATCTAATTCTAAATTGGGGCTGGGTTCGCTCCACTTTCTTAAAAAGGGCATAATGTTGTACGTTTGAAAAATCTTGAATAGATAAAAACCTCTTTTCTGATATCTATCCAAGTTGTGTCTTTTTTATCTATTAAATTTGCTTTTATTATTGTTTGGTGGGTTATTTGTGGTTAAAATGTAATTATATTATATTTTTAAAGCATTCTATCAAGATATATTTGTTTAAGTAGTTCTGCTTTTTCTTTCATAGCTTTCTGCAAAATTTCATTGGCACGTGGACACCCTGGATTTTTCCGCAATGCTACTTGAGCCGATTCCAATTCCTGGTCAATTACAGAAACAGATTTTAAGGGGTATATCGAGTACCCTTGAGCGTTTTGTAATAAGGGCGATAGTGCAGAGCCTAATACTTCGATTTCATGTTTTAAATCTCGTGTAACATCTTTTTCACGAGTTGGTTTTGTTACTTGTGTAGTGATTTTAGCAAAGGTATTTATATTTTCTGGTGTCGATATAGCATTTATAGTTGGATAATGTTCTACAAAAAGGTAATACCCTAAAATCAGCCAAATTAAAACACAAATCGAAATAAAAATGGGGGAATTTCTTCTTGAAGGGGTGGGTATGATTTCTATTTGTTTTCTTTGTTCTTTTGCCCTTTTTAAAATTTCCAGTGTCAACTCTTTTGGTGGTTCCACCTCTCGGGCAGAATCAAAGAATTTTAGTGATGCACAAATTGCATCCACTTCGGCTTTACATTGCGGACATTGACTTAGATGCCTTGCAATTCCCGAGAAAATAGGACCCTTGCCATCAACGAGAACCTCTGCATAGGTTATCAACTGTGTCCGTGTAGGGTGTTTTAATATCATAATATATTATCTTCTTTTAGTCTATGTATTAAATCTATATACCTTCAATAAAGTTTCTAAAACATCAAATTTAATGTTCATTTAGATATTCACGAAATTCTTCTAAATAAGGTCTTAACGCTCTTTCGGTGCGGAGAACCCTGGTTTTGGCTGTGCCAATGGGTATATCCATAATATTTGCAATCTCCTCATAGGAGAGGTCTAAAAAGCGACGTAACACAAAGGTTTCCCTTTGTTCAACTGGTATTTTTTTCAATGCTTCGTTTATGGCTTCCGAAATTTCTTTGCACTTTGTTTTTTTCCAGACGCTTAGACGTGGGTCTGCTTGATGTTCTATCGGGCTCCAATCGTGATTATCATCTGGACTATCTTTAGAATTCCACCATTGAGATAAACTAAAGAATCGAGGTCGACGATTCTGGAGTCCCCATTCTTTTGAAATAATATTACTCGCAATAGTAAATAAATAGGTTGTAAATTTTGCAGTTGGTTGATAACGAGAAGCATTGCTTACAATAGCCATGAATACTTCTTGAGTTAGCTCTTCTGCGATATGCCAGTTATGAATCATACGATACATATAATTAAAGACACTACGTTCATGTCGACGAAGTAACTCCGCAAACGCTTCTTCGTTCCCTTCACCGAAAGCAAGCATTAAGTCCTCATCTTTCCAATCCGCAAGAGGAACAGAATCGTCCCTTACCCGCAACACAGATTTTTGTTCGCGTGTTACGGGCTGAAACGAGACAATATTTCGATTTTTCGGATTCATAGTCTATCTTTATAGTATTTTTTAAATTATTATATCAATAAAATGAAAAAAGTTCCTAATCCACATCCATCTTTAAAAATAAACGAATTATTTCTACAAATATTTAAACGTGTTATTAAAAATTTTATGTTGAAGATTCTTAATTTATGAAAAATAAATTATCGATGTTGTAAATGCATTTTATTCTTTGTATAATAAAAAGTCTCACTATAGATATACCGATAGAAATAAATATTATTACAATTAAAAAGAGAAAGGATGTTTTTCTTATGTACATAGGGAGAATCGTGTCTGTTGCTCAAACTGAAGATGGTAGACTGTGTGCTATGTATCGTGTTTCAAGTCGTTCATTTCCAAACCGTCAAGCGGTGTTGGGAAAAAATAAAGTAACTATAACTCCTTTAGCAGGACATGAGGCAGACCTTCAAAAAAATCCATATATTTCTTATAACTGTTTAAAGAGTGTTTTGGATGGGGAAGTTGCAGTTTTAAGTAATGGGAGTCACACAGACCCAATTGCAGAAAAAATAATCAATGGGATGCCGACACGGGACGCTATTGCTTTAACACTCATTGCACTTGATTTTGAAAAAGATGATTATGCTACACCGCGAATTGTAGCGGTTATTGATAAGGCTGAAGGTTCAGGATGGTTGGGTATTGTTCGTTCGGATGGGTTGGAGGTGTGCAGAATGGACTTAAAACCAGGACGATTTTTTTATGTAGCAACGTATGAAGAAAACTATATTAGTTCTTGCCATGGGGGTGTTTTCCCTGCTCTTACTGCGGAAGAGGCATGTGCTTTCATTCTTGGTGGTGGTGTTTTCTCAGAACGTACACATCCGATAACTGCGGTCAGTGCAATGGCAACAGACGAAGGTTTTGATATTGCTATTCAAAATTCTCCTGTTTACGCTAAATGATGGTGAGCATCAGTTCAATAATTTTTAAACAAATCAAATATAATGTATCTGAGGAATAATGGTATGATTGACTATACCACGTATGTAAGCCCGTTTGTTGAGCGATTTGCCACAAAAGAAATGATAGCCCTGTGGAGTCCTCAGAAAAAATTCTCAACGTGGCGGAAATGTTGGTTGGCTCTCGCTGAAGCTGAAAAAGAATTAGGATTAGAAATCTCTGATGAACAAATTGACGAGTTGAAAAATCATTTAGAGGACATTGACTTTGAAAAAGCGAGAGCTTATGAGGAACAAACACGACATGATGTTATGGCACATATATTAACTTTAGGGGATGTTGCCCCAAAAGCAAAACCGATTATTCATTTGGGGGCAACAAGCTGTTTTGTTACAGACAACACCGATGCAATCCTTATTCGAGAGGCGCTCTTACTGATACGGAATAAAATTGTTGCGATTTTAAAACGTTTAAAGAGTTTTGCAATCCACTATAAAGATTTACCGACATTAGGTTATACTCACTTTCAGCCAGCACAGCTGGTCACCGTTGGGAAACGGGCATGTCTGTGGGCGCAAGACCTTGTTTTAGATTTAAGGCACATTGAGTTTTTCCTAACTGAAATGCAATGCAGAGGTGTAAAAGGAGCAACAGGGACACAAGCATCATTTTTAGTTCTTTTTAATGGTGACCATGAAAAGGTAAAAAAATTAGATTGTCTTATTGCTGAAAAATTAGGATTTGTATCTTCGATACCTGTATCAGGACAAACATATACACGAAAAATAGATACTCACGTATTGCAAATCTTAGCAGGGATAGGGGAATCTGTTCACAAGTTTGCGACGGACTTGCGTTTACTCCAACACATGAAAGAAATAGAGGAACCCTTTGAAAAATCACAGGTGGGTAGTTCTGCAATGCCTTATAAACGTAACCCTATGCGTTCAGAGCGGGCATGTGCTCTGGCTCGCTTTGTTATGGGTATCCCTATATATAGTGGGTTTACAACCGCTGTGCAATGGATGGAACGCACTTTAGACGATTCTGCGATACGACGGATTATCATTCCAGAAGCATTCATGGCAACCGACGGAATGCTTAATCTGTATCTAAATATTATGGAAAATCCTGTCGTGTATCCGCAGGTGATAGCTAAGCATGTCCGCGAAGAATTGCCTTTTATGGCAACGGAATCATTATTAATGGCAGGAGTGAAAAAAGGTGGAGACCGTCAAGTACTACATGAAATTATTCGGAAACATGCACAATCTGCTGGGGAATGGGTTAAAAATGAAGGGCAAGAAAATGATTTGTTAGAACGGTTGGCTAATGACCCAGATTTCCCACTTACTAAAGAAGAAATTATGAACTGCCTTGATGAAAAAGATTTTGTAGGAAGGGCACCACAACAAACCGAAGAATTTGTTAGGGAAATTATTGACCCGATAATTGAGAAATACTCCAAAATATCGGAGATATCTTCATCTGTTTCGGTATAATAAGAAACTGATAATAAAAAATATTCACACAAGTTTTTATATGAAATAGATAGGTTAAGATAAACTTTTCCACAATTTATACACATTGTATCTAACAAATTAGATTTTTTGAATGCGAGTTTTATAAGTTATTGTAAAACAAATAGATACAAAGTTTCAGGTAAAGATACTTATACAGGACATGTGAGTTTAATAATTGACAAATATCCAATTTATACACATACGCATAAAACGTGTTTTTCTATTTTTAATTCCAAACAATCCAAGTCATTATAATTTATCTTATTTTATTAAAATTCAAAAAAGATTAACCAATGAGAGTAATAGCTGGAACAGCAAAAGGAACTATATTATTCGCCCCCCGTGGTAGAGAAATTAGACCTACATTAGACCGTGTACGCACTTCTTTGTTCGATATTCTTGGTCGCAAGCTTGAGGGAGCAACATTCCTTGATTTATTTGCCGGCACCGGGGCTAACGGTATTGAGGCTTTAAGCCGTGGGGCAAAGATGACATGGTTTGTAGAAAAATCAATCAAAGCCATACAATATATAGAAACGAATTTAAAAAAAACACATCTTACTGAGAAGGCAATCATCATTAAAGCAGAATTGCCACAAGAGGTAAAACTACTCCCAAAAGGTATAGATATTATTTTTATGGATCCACCTTATAAATTTGATAAATGGGAAGCACTAATTAGAAGTCTAATCCTATTGAACATACCAAAACATAATTCAATTATTATACTGGAACACAGTAGTTTTAATCCCCCCTTAGAAGAGTACCCTCCCCTCAAAAAGTATCGTACTGAAAAATATGGTGATACGATTCTGTCATTTTATTCTTGACAAATTTCTTGAAATATGATAAAGTAGTAAAATACAATATTTATATATTTTTATGTATACTATATATTGTGTATATATTTTAGGACGAAAATATTTCAATATGATGTAGTAAATTAAAAGTGATAAGGAAAAATTTATGAAATGTCCTTTCTGTAACCATTCTCGGAGTAAGGTTGTTGATAGCAGAACCTCTTTAGAAGGGAATGCCATCCGCAGGCGAAGGGAATGTTTGAAATGTGGCCGTAGATATACCAGTTATGAACGTGTAGAGGAAGTGAGTTCGATGGTAATAAAGAAAGATGGTAGACATGAAAATTACCAGCGATGGAAAGTGAAGCAAGGTATCATCAAGGCTATTCACAAGCGTCCTATCAGTTTGGAGCAGGTTGAGGCATTAATTGATGACGTTGAAAAAACGGTGTTCAATGCAGGTAAACAGGAAGTTACTACACAAGAAATTGGGGAAGCAGTTATTCAGCGGTTAAAGAAATTAGATGAAGTTGCTTATGTTCGTTTTGCTTCTGTATACAGGCAATTCCGTGATATTAATGAATTTATGGACGAACTTAAAGGGATGTTAAACACAGCAGGAAGTTCGGAAATAAATTCACCTGTTAAAAATGTTTAATTAAAGACAATTGAATAATGGATGAGACCAATATAGAGACCACTTACTATCATTTCATAATAGCCCTTTCCCGTGGGCGGTGTAACAACCCTCCCCATACCCTGGTCCCCTTTTCCTCTATGTTACACCGCCCTTCCCTATTTTTGACTTTGGATAAAAATATATGGGTGTCAATCGTCTAAAACATTCAAAAAGTTTATATCTCCAATCTCATGCGGATGACCTTGTTGATTGGTATCCTTGGTCAAGGGAAGCCCTAAAAAAGGCAAAAGATGAGCACAAACCAATTTTTCTGTCTATTGGTTATTCTGCATGTCATTGGTGTCATGTCATGCAAAATGAATGTTTTCGAAACGAAGAAATTGCAACGTTGTTAAACCAGGCTTTTGTATCTATAAAAGTAGACCGTGAAGAGTATCCACATATTGATGAGATGTATATGCATTTTGTTGTCCAAACAACTGGGAATGGTGGTTGGCCCTTATCTGTATTTTTAACTCCTGATTTAAAGCCGTTCTTTGGGGGAACTTATTTTCCCCCATTCTCTATCGGTTCTCATCCTGGGTTTACCACTATTTTAAGATACATTATTAAAATATGGAATGAACAAAAAGAACAGATAGAAATAGCAAGTTCTAAATTTATCGAGACTATTCAAGCACAATTAGCCTCCTCTCCACCTGTTGACTCGGATGTGAAGTACAAACCTATTTTAGAAAATGCTTATACCTCATTAGTTAAAAGTTTTGACAAAGAGAATTCTGGTTGGGGAATGGAACCTAAATTTCCGCCCACACTTATCTTACAATTTTTGCTTAACTATTCAAAGGCTTATCGGTCTCATGAAGCATGGGAGATTGTATACAAAACGCTTATTACTTTGGCATTATCGGGGATTTTTGACCACATCGGAGGTGGCTTCCATAGATATTGTACAGACCGAATATGGCATATTCCACATTTTGAAAAAATGCTTTATGATAATGCACAATTGGCAAACCTATACATTGATGCTTATGCATTTTCTCGTTTTGACTTTTTTCGATACATCGCTCAAAAAACACTAACGTATCTTATAAGAGAATTACATTCGTCTAATGATGGTTTTTATTCTTCACAAGATGCAGATAGTGAACATATTGAAGGTAAATATTATGTTTGGTCCTATGAGGAGATACAGAATTTATTAGGAGCAGATACGAACAGTTTTTGTAATTTTTTTGGGGTTGAAAAAGAAGGGAATTGGAAAGAACCTTATTTTACAGAACCTCAGCATATTTCCCGTGGCAATATACTTGACCCAAAGTATGCAGGGATGTTCCATAAAGGTTATGAATACTGTATTGAGAGGTATATGAGGTATCAGCCTCTGTTACATCATCTGTATTTACATCGAGAAAAGAGGGTAAAACCGCTTGTAGACAACAAATGTGTAAGCTCATGGAATGCACTTGCGATTAGTGTGTTTGCAAAGTCCGCATGTATTCTTAATTCCTATAATGAACTGTACCAGAAATTAGCAGTAGAGACTGCAAAATTATACTTAGCAGAATTTGACAGCTACGGTTTTCTTCCGCATATTCTGCATAACTCGGATATTGAAGGACTGCTTGAAGACTATACGCTCTTTACCTCCGCACTATTAGACCTGTATGAACTTACATTAGATAAGTATTGGTTAAATAAGGCAATGGTGTTAGTAGAACGATGGATAGATGATTTTTCTAAAGAGGATGAGATTGGATATTATCATGTATCATCAAAACAACGGGGAGATTTTCCTATTCAAACAAAACCAATATTTGACCAGCAGGAACCATCAGGAAACGCATCCGCAGGATTTGTATTAGCAAGAATTGGTAGGTTGGTTAGTTCTGAGTATTTAGATCTGGCAGGGCAATTATGCTCAGCATATATAAATTGGATACAAAAGGCTCCGAATGCGTTTCCATCATGGCTACATACTCTTCTTTACTTAGAACATCCAGCTGTGGAGTGCACTATCTTTGGAAAGGGAATGCATCTTTATCCTCAACCTTTATTAAGTTCAATTTATAGTATTCATTACCCATTTTTTATTTTTAAGAAATGTGAGAGCTCTATTTCTGAACCACAAGATGCTATTGCTATGTTTTGCTTTCAGCATTCCTGTTCTCCGCCTATCTATCGAATTGATGAAATTCCAACAGCATTCCAACAGATTTTAAAATTGTAATGGCACATTTATTTTTTCTGCTCTTCTTTTAGCAAAGAAATTAGTTGGGCGAAACGTGGTGCATTGTTAGGGTCAGCGGTAACAAGAACCTCATGAGCATTTAAGATAAAGTCGACCATCCTTCCCTGTGGTGTCGGAATAGTTATTGGTGAGAGTTCTGATGGTAATGGTTCGGGCTCAAATGAGAAATAGATAAGTGTATCTGCAAGACCTAATTCGCTAAATTCTTTAAGTAAAGACTGACTGATGTTTTGTAGGGATATTTGAGGCAACTCTCCTTGTTCTGAGAAATAACATAATTGATGAAGAACACCAAAAAAGGTGCTTTCTAATTGAGTACATTCTTTAAAATCGAATACCCATCGTTTTATATCTTTTCTTTCCTCTTTAAGTTTTTGTAGAAAGTCATTTAACCCATATGCTTCTCTCCATGTTCCAATACCTATTATTTTCAAATAACATGTATCCACTTTTATGGCGTGAAGGATACCATGTGTTGAGACATTACTACTTGACAAAATAGGTTCCTGTGCGGGGTAATAAACGATGGTTTCTTTGTCTTGGCCTTTTAGGGTAAGCCAAATCAAAGTCATATCATCTTTTTGTAGTTTATGTTGAGTCCATCTATTTGTTTGTTCTTCAAGGAGGCGAACCATCTCCTGTGGATTTCCCGAATCCTTCTGAAGGAGCTGGGTTAGTTTTTGTTGGTCAAACTTTTCTCCAGAAGGATCTTCAAGATTAACAATCCCATCGGTATAGAACAGGAATGTATCTCCCCAATCCCACGAGAAGGTCATTGATGTAAAATTCGCTTTTGATACAATGCCGAGAGCAGGGGCTGGCACACGTATTATTTCTATGCTATTGTCAGATTGGTGTCGCCATAATATTGAAGGATGCCCTGCATTACAAACTTCTATGCTCTTTTTCTGGAAGTCAATAATGGCATAGCACAATGACATAAACATTTCATAACCAAAAGGACCAAATACTAATTTTTCATTCAGGCTTTTTAACAATTCCTTCGGTGTAATAATTTCATATCCACCACGGTCTAAATCGCACTTTGGCTGAAATGCATATTTCAAGAAGGTAGTTACTAATGCAGAGCCGATGCCATGGCCTGAAGTATCTGCGATATAAACACCGATACGATTTTCATCTAATTGAAAAATATCAAACAAATCTCCTCCAATTCGATTTAATGGTTGGTAATAAACGGAGGCTGATAATTCTTGATGTCTTGGAATTATTTTCGGCAGTAATGCCCGTTGTATCCTTTCCGCCCGTCGCAAATCTTGCTGGAACATTTCTGTTTGAGCCTGAACTAATTGATATGCAAGTTCTAATTCAGCGAGGCGATTTTCCAATTCTGTATTTTTCTGCTGAATCTCTAAAAGCAATTGTTCGTTATATTCTTTTATCCGTTTGTGCTCTATGGCACGGTCAATTTGATGTATGCATACATCCCACGAATCAATAGGTTTTAATATGAAATCGTAAGCACCACGATGGACTGCTTCCACAACATCTTGAATTCTTGTTGTACCAGATAAAACAATTTTTATAATATGGGGTTTATTCTCG
Source organism: Candidatus Hydrogenedens sp. (assembly GCA_035361075.1). Classification (NCBI taxonomy): domain Bacteria; kingdom Pseudomonadati; phylum Candidatus Hydrogenedentota; class Candidatus Hydrogenedentia; order Candidatus Hydrogenedentales; family Candidatus Hydrogenedentaceae; genus Candidatus Hydrogenedens; species Candidatus Hydrogenedens sp. The sequence goes on from DAOSBX010000018.1 coordinate 13,428, forward strand.
TTAAGCCACGACATTAACCCAAAGCCAGACATGTCCCCCTGCAAATAGAGGTCAATTAAAACAATGTCAAACTCGTGCTCGGATAAAATCTTTATTGCCTCTTCGCCTGACCTACATGTTTGGACATCATAACCCCTTTTAGTCAATACTCTTTCCATCAAGACACAAATGGACGGATCATCGTCAACGACAAATAAAGAAGCCCTCATTTTATATTTCCTTCCTTATTGTTTTTGAAGAATATTTGATAGAATATATAAATCATTGAAATTCAAATTTATTTGTGTCTATTAATCATGATAACATACTTCATATATTAATTATACCTTTATAAATAAATAGAAACGAGAAATTTTTTACTAATAATTTGATATAATAAAAATTTGAAATGTTGTCAATATTTTTCTTGACATTTTATTCCGATAATTGTAAAAATAAAGTAGTAAGTAGTAAGGAGTTAAAAACAGAAATTTATATTGATGATTAAAAAAATAAATAATAATTAAGTTTAATTTCTGGAGAAATATATTATGTCTCAGCTATTGAAGTTATGTTTGTTAACTATTATTTTTGTTATTCTTTCTTTTTCCGCATTTACTCAGGGGCAAAATGAAGCTGACCCCCAAGCAATAGCTCAATTATTAAGTTCCTATAGAAGTCAGGGGGCACCAAGTTTACCTGTTGTTTATAAGAATAGTGCGGGGTATGTTCGATTCCTATCTGCACCTGAAGGTGGATACTTTGCAATGCCTGGAACGGGGCAAAAATCTCTTGATATTGTAAAATCTCTAAAAGATTACCTAAATGCGAATGCCAATGCATTTACAAATGCAGATAGTAAAATCGGATTTGAAGCAACAACGGAAAGAGAAAATGGAGATTTTTTTATACTCCGATTTGAACAGACTTATGGCTCCTTGCCTGTATTTGGTTCAGGGGTAGCAATACGCACCACGAAAGATGGAAAAATTTTAGCATTATCTTGTGAGGTAGCGAGAGACCTTTCATTACTTAACACTATAAATTTATCAGAAGATTTTCCAATCGATACAGAAACTGCACAACAATTAGCGATTACACAGATTATCAACACGAATAAAGGTTTAAAACCAGCAGATATAAAAGTTCTTGATACACCTTATACTACAGTTTATGAACCAGCCTTGTTAAAAATGCCTGGTGCTCCTACTGTAGTTTACGTTATTTCATTAGGCAAAGAAAACACTAATAAACAATACCGTGTTTTGGTGGATGCTTTTACAGGGGAGATTTGTCTAAATTATCGTCTTTGCGATTCAGTCATTGACCGCGAAATTTATGATGCAAACGGTTCATATAATATCCCTAACACTGTTGCAAGGAAAGAAGGTGATAATCCTACGGGTATTGCCGATGTTGACGACACCTTTGATTATTTAGGGGATGCATATAACTTTTTTGCAGTCAATCATAAAAGGGATAGTTATGATGATAAAGGTGCAGCATTAAGAGCGGTGGTCCGCATCCCAATTCTCAATGCTTTCTGGGACCCTACTACGAAATTTTTCTGGTTTGGAACAGGTTTTGCAGTGGATGATGTGGTTGCCCATGAATATACACATCCAGTTATTGAAAAAGAATCGGGATTGATATATTTTGGCGAACCTGGTGCAATAACAGAAAGTTTATGCGACGCATGGGGTGAGTATGTTGACTTAACAAACGAGAAGGGAACCGATACAGACAATGTTCGTTGGCTTGTAGGAGAAGATTTGCCCGCTGGTGTCCCCTGGGAGAACTCATCTGGGACTGCGGTAAGAAATATGAAAGACCCTACAGCATCAAACCAACCCGATAGATATACAAGTCCATTATTTATTAAAAGTACAACAAGTATTGAAGATAATGGAGGTGTGCACACAAATAGTGGGGTAGGTAATAAATTAACATACCTTCTTACTGATGGGGATACGTTCAATGGGGAGCAGGTAAAAGGCTTTGGCATTATTAGAACAGCAAAGTTATATTATGGGGCATTAGAACTTTTGCCTCCTGTTGCTGACTATTCGATGTTTGCTTTGGCTCTCAATGCTTCTGCAGTAGCACAAGGATTATCCTTAGAAGACCGTTACAATCTAAGTAGGGCTATGAAAGCGGTAGAGATTTTGCCATCAGAAGCGTTTGAATTGGGTGCACGTGATTTTCGTGCAACCTCCATAACTTTAGATGATGACTCACCTGCCATTATGTTAACATGGACACCTCCGAATACATTAGATTATCGGCAAGTTATATTGGTGAAAAAAGCAGGTAGCTATCCAACCAGTGCCCTTGATGGAAGTCAGCTGTTTTCAGGGAAAGGAGACCGTTTTCTGGATGTAAACGTGTCTGCTGGTATTGAATACTTCTATGCTCTATTTGTTGACATGGAAAATTTGCCACCGATGGAATTGTATGATAGTGCTGTTGCGGGAGAAGTATCACCATCTACGTTGACCCAAGAATTTCTACCAGATTTTGACCCACGAAAACCCGTAACAGAACCTATTTTCTACAGTCAAATATGTTTTATTCCAACAGGAGCCCCTGTTAATCCGTTGGACGGGAACAAATATTTTGGTGGTTATTCCAATTACGATGCTACGTTTACTCCAGAAGTCTTCTCATTTCCAGTGAAACGAGAGGATGCTACTGGGAGTTCATATACAATACCCCTTTCCACAGATGGACTTGTTAGCTTCAATCTTGATGTTCCATTCCCATTTTTCGGGAAGAAATATGGAATAATCTATTTAGGAGCAAATGGGTATATAGCTTTTGAACCCATTCCATTGGAATCTACAAAGAACCTTCCAAGTTTAGCAAGCCATTTTGCAATCCCCAGAGTTTCATTCCTGTTTAGCGATTTAGCACCTGATACAGCAGGGGAAATCTGGACACGTCAGCTTGAAGATAGATTTGTTATCACATTCGAAAATATTCCTAAAAATGTGATGGAAGGCATCCCTAACCCATTGTCTGGAGCAAATCCTGGCTCTTCTGTACAGGTTGAACTTTTCTTTAGCGGTCATATCCGCATTACCTATCTACAATTGGATACAAATTATTGTGTTGTAGGTCTTTCAGATGGTAGAGGTGTTCCTCCTGACCCATATCAGGTATTCCCAGACGACATCCCATATAGCATAAATCGATATACTGATTTTCCTGCTCTACCTTCACAACCAACAAAACTAAACTTTCAGCCTTCACCTATATATAAGGTATTTCCAAACCAAACAATTTCATTTGATGTCGTTTCACAGTATTATGGCGAAACTGTGCCAATATTATGGGCAGAATGGCTCCTTGACGGTGTCCCACCTTTTGCAAATGTAGGTAAAGGTAAGGGTAAATTTTCATGGACGCCCTCCCAAGAAATTGAAGGAATGTATTATGTAAGAGTTATTGCCCGACAGGATATGGATTATACATATCAAGACATACCGATTATAGTTAAACCAGTAATAATCCCACCTCAGGCAATAAACTTACGGATTTCATCTCAATCCCCTGCGGAAAATACTACTGCTTCGCGAGTAGTCTCAGCGGGTAGACCATTGGTAGCAAGTTACGATTATGTACATCCATTGATGGTGAAATACCCGACGCAGTATATGGAGGGTCCAAGCATCCTATACTGGTTCCGAAACCACGAAACAGTACCAGCCCTTACAAATTATAGAACAGTGCCTCCTAATGTAACCAAAGGAGGGGATATCTGGTATTTCAGGGTCATACCGATTACCATCAGCGGGATTGTGGGGGAAGAAGCCATGTCCCCTATTATTTATGTGGCAGGACAACCACAGATTTCAAGTGTCTACCCAAATAAAGGAAAAACAACGGGTGGAGAGATAGTTCGGATACGTGGAGAGAAATTTACTGGATTATTAGAAGTAAAATTTGGCGGTGTTCCTGTTCCCAGTTTTAAACTTGTCAATGAATCAGAAATTGAAGTGACTACGCCACAGCACTTACCAGGGTTAGTTGATATTTATGTTCAAACAGTGGGTGGATTCTCTACCTTATCACAAGCCTTTGAGTATTATGAGGAGACCCAACAAGCACCTAAAGAAGAACCCCCTAAAAAGAAATTTATTATTTCTTGTGGAAACAATTCATCCAAGGGAAGTAGTTACATCGCTGATGGATTCTTTTTCTCTCTTGTCTTTTTAATGTTATCTATTCGGAATATAAAAAACCAACGCGAAACAAGTAATAAGTAAGACAATCAATAGTTCTTATTGAAGCGAGTTTACAAAGTGAGGAATAGTTTTTTACCGTTATTTTTTCTTATACTACTGCTTTTCTTTTCTCTACTATATGGGACAGTATCTATCGGTGCAGAATTACCCGCAGGGCACATCGCATTTTTGAGTGGTCAGGATACAGAAACTTATAAAGTTCATGTTCTTAACTTACAAACGAAAGAGATAAAACAGATATCATTAGGTACAAATCATGGACAACCTGTATGGTCATCGGATGGCACGTATTTGAGTTTTTCATTGAAAACGAGTGATGGGCTATGTATTGCCATCTACAATTATGCCAACGACGAAATAAAAGTTATTAAACATACATATCCATGGAATGACGCTCCTTCATGGTCTGCAGATAACAAATATCTCGCTTATGTTGCTTGTGAGAAAGGGTTGGTAGACCAAAAATTGTGTATTTACAATATTGAACGTGACGAAGAAGAATTTTGGGGTGGCGAGAAAATACCGTCTGTTATGACTCCTGTCTGGTTTCCCAAATTGGATATTTTAAATGCAATGAGTGCCACTGTTTCACAAGTTACTTATGCTGAAGGTTTCGATATTCATAAATTTTTTGAAGAAGGTTATTCCCTCGGTGTTCTTATTGCTGTTGCTATTATCCCTCTGGAATCAAAACGGTTCTCTACAGAATTAATCCTCGTCAGCAAAACGCAAGTGACTATATTGCCGAAGGAACTCATGCTTGAATCTGACCGATTCGAGGAACTTAATCCACAAGTATCCCCCAAAGGTTCAAGTCTCGTTTTTGAAACAAATGAAGGAGGGAATCGTGAGATATACTATTTGGGTAGGAGAGGAATTTCTAATATATCTAATCATCATGCGAGCGATTGGAACCCTGTATGGTCTCCAAATGGGGAATGGGTTGCTTTTGAATCATTTCGCAATGGGAGAAGGGGGATTTATCGAGTTTATCCTGAGACCGCTCGAGTTTTTCCTATCGCAGTTAGTGCAGACTTTGACTGCTGGAGTCCAACGTGGGCTCCTGATAATAAATGGATTTGTTTTGTCTCAAATAGAACAGGAACACCACAAATTTATCTGAAGCATATAGCGGAAGACGAGTTTATTCCTTTAACAAACTCCGTAACAAATCTGGCACCATGTTGGAGACCAAAACCAAAATGATTTTTCCTGTGAAAAAAACATTTATTTCACTACTGATTCTACTTTTTACAATACCGATTATCTCTTTAGCCAGAAATGAGGACAACACTCTCGGAATATTAAAAGTTCCAAATGAAGGTTGCCCTGTCATTACAGCACCAGGACAGACATTTAAAGTTATTTCTGAAGAGAAGGGCACGTTATATTTAATAGACAGTAAAAATAATATTCAACCGTTAAATGCTGATTGGAAAGAAATAGGTACTAACAAATGGGAAGCCTTGGCTACAGTAGCGGAGAAAGGAATAAAAAAAGGGGCTTTTGCTCTACAGATAATTACCGACACCCAAAGGAAGGATATAAACCCCCGTTGTATCTGGGTTCAAAAGGCATTTAAAGACTATTACATCTTTGCTCATATTAGCGATATTCATATCCGTAGCGATGACCCTAATGATGAACATGCCTTACTTTTCCAAAAGGTAATTGAGAAACTAAATAAGAGTGATGCCCACTTCGTTCTGTTAACTGGCGATTTAACTCATGATGGAACATTAGAACAGTTTAATATATTTTTAAATATTATGAACCAGTGCCAAAAACCAACTTTTGTTTGTGCAGGAAATCACGACCGCACTGAGGATAATTATGAAAAAATATTTAGCACCTCCACATACGCATTTCGTTATGGTAAAGATGGTTTTATTATTTTCGACACGCGTGAATATAGGACTGCAGATAGTTGGGGTGAACAGGACACATTTTTATATCGGTATCGTCGTGAATTAAAATCCTGTCGTTGGACTTTCGGTATTACCCATAGATATGAGCCTACAATGGGCATGAGAGCACAAACGATTCTTTTCATTGACGACCCAATCGATTTTATTCTCTATGGGCATATCCATCGTGAAAACACCAAAGAAGAGTCTATACTTCCATGGGGAAAAACTCGAGTTTTTGTAGTTCCCGCTGAAAAAGATGGATATTACAGAATTTTTGACGTTGGTGAAGGTGGTTTGTTTCCGCGTCCAATTCAGAATATAAAAAATTAACTTTCCAACTTATTTTTATTTAGTTTTTTCTTTTCTAATGGAAATCGATAGCCAAAAAATGATATAACATTATAAATTCCAAATTTTCTATATTTATTTGAATGTTTATTCCATCTCTTATATGTAGTCGAATCATTACAACTTTTACAAATAGGGATTTTTTATGCTCGATACTCTTGTAAGACCTAAAAGTATTGCTGTGATAGGAGCCTCACGAACTCCGGGAAAGGTAGGTTATTCTATCCTTCAGAACCTTATTGATTCCGGTTATGAGGGTAAAATTGTACCGGTAAATCCCAGTGCTGATGAGATATTAGGACTAAAATGTTACAAAACATTAAAAGAACTTGGCACCTCTATTGATTTAAGCATTATTGTTGTCCCGAGCAAAGCGGTTAAATCCGCTCTTGAAGAGTCGCAAGTTGCAGGTGCTAAATCGGTATGTGTAATAACAGCTGGTTTTAAGGAAATTGGACCTGAAGGAGCCCAGTTAGAAAAAGAAATTGCCCAATTTTGCAAACAAAACCGGATGCGACTTTTAGGTCCGAATTGTTTAGGGATTATTAACACCGAGAATAAAATGAATGCATCATTTGCGAAGCAAATGCCTCGTCCTGGTTCTATCTCCGTAATTTCTCAATCGGGTGCATTGTGTACAGCCATTCTGGATTGGTCTGTTGGCAGAGGTGTTGGCTTAGCAAAACTAATTAGTATCGGCAATAAAGCAGACATCTCCGAAATTGATTTGCTCCAAATGTTAGGTGAAGATGAACAAACAAAAGTTATTGCGTGCTACCTTGAAAACATTGTACGTGGTGAGGAATTTATAAAAATAGCCGAGCAAGTTGCATCAATAAAACCTGTAGTTATTTTGAAAGTAGGGACAACACAGGCAGGTAGTCGTGCCGCTTCCTCTCACACGGGTAGTCTTGCCGGTGAAGATATTGCTTATGGTGCAGCATTTCGGAGGGCTGGGGTCATACGTGCAGAAACATTTGAGGCATTATTTGACTATGCCTCTGCTTTGGCGATGCAGCCTCTACCTAAAGGGAACCGTATCGCTGTTATTACCAACGCTGGTGGGCCGGGTATCATGGCGGCAGACGCGGTTGAAAACTCTGGACTGCAAGTAAAGCCTCTGGAAAGTTCAATTTCTACCGCCCTTAAACAAAAATTACCGCCAGCAGCAAGTGTTGCCAATCCAATTGATGTGCTTGGAGATGCAGACCCTGAACGATATGCTATGGCTCTCAATGCTGCTTTAGATGATGAAACTATCGATGCGGTAATTGTCATTTTGACACCGCAGGCTATGACACAGCCAGCTGAAACGGCTCGTGCCATTATTAGAAATTTACGTGGTAATAAACCTGTCCTTGCATCGTTTATGGGTGGTGCGGATGTTATGCCAGCACGAGATGAATTGGTTTCTGCAAACCTGCCAGATTATCCCTCGCCGGAACGTGCGGTATATGCTCTTAAAGCGATGTGCGATTATTCCGCATGGCGTCGAAGACCACCTCGAATTGTTATGCGTTTCCCAGTAAATCGGCGTCGGATTGAAAGAATTATCCGTCGTCAGATTCGTGAAGGAAAAACCTTTATTAACGAAGTTGACGCAAAAGAAATATTGCGTGCCTATGATTTTAATGTGCCTCCCGGTGCTTTAGCCAGAACCGATGAAGAAGCGGTAACTATTGCTGACCGTATAGGTTATCCCGTAGCAATGAAGATAGTTTCTCCGGATGTTATTCATAAATCTGATATTGGTGGAGTAAGAATAGGGTTATCCAATCCTGCACAGGTAAGAGATGCTTTTGACCTAATGATTCTGCGTGTAACCCGAAAAATACCGAATGCTAAAATATTGGGTGTATATGTAGAGAAAATGGCAAAGCAAGGCCGTGAAGTGATTTTGGGAATGCATAGAGACCCTCAATTTGGTCCAATGCTTATGTTCGGTTTAGGTGGTATTTTTGTCGAAGTTATGAAAGATGTAAGTTTTTATCTTGCTCCTATTACTGAAGAGGAAGCATTACAAATGCTGGTAGGTACCCGTTCATATAGCCTTTTGAAAGGAACTCGTGGGCAATCTGCTGTTGATATACATGCCATTGCTCAAGCTTTACAAAAAATGAGCCAATTGGCTACTGAATTTCCACAGATACATGAAATTGATATTAACCCGTTTATAGTAGGTGAAGTGGGAACCCCTCCCACAGTAGCCGATGCACGAATGATATTAGGAGGTTCAAATACAAAACATGAGCACTAATTCTATTACACAAGGTAATTTATCCTTTGACCCACATTGGAAAGAGAAATACTCCGACATGGTTGTAACGCCGGAGGAAGCGGTTTTACATATTCAACCTGGCTTCCGTGTTTTTATTGGCACAGGTTGTGCACAACCTCAGAAGTTAGTAGATGCGTTAGTCGCACGCCATGCAGATTTGGCAGACATCGAAATTGTTCATTTACTCACCTTGGGCGATGCGCCATATGCACAGAAAGACTTAATTAATCACTTTACTGTGAATAGTTTTTTCATCGCCCAAAACGTTCGGCATATTATTCAGGAAGGTTTAGGTGGATACACACCCATTTTCCTCTCGGATATTCCACGATTATTTAAAACAGGACAACTTCCTCTGGATGCGGCATTAATTCAGGTATCACCTCCGGATACAGATGGATTGTGCAGTTTTGGAGTTTCTGTAGATATTGTAAAAAGTGCTGCAGAAAATTCAAGACTGGTCATTGCCCAAGTCAATCCACAAATGCCAAGAACGATAGGGGATTGTTTTATTCATGTTCATGATATCGATTACCTTGTCCCTGTTGATGAACCACTTATCGAATTCCCGTTAGCCGAGCCGGATGATGTAACTCGTGAAATCGGGCAATATATTGCGGGACTTATCGAAGATGGAGCCACATTAGAATTAGGTATCGGACGAATTCCACAAGCGGTACTCGAATATTTAAATGATAAAAAGGATATAGGTATCCACACCGAAATGCTCACAGACTCCATTATTGAGTCCATTGAAAAAGGTATCATAACAGGCAAACGGAAAACATTAGATCGTGGAAAAATTGTCGCCAGTTTTGCTATGGGAACGCAAAAATTATATAAATATCTGGATAACAACCCAGACTTTGCATTTTATCCTACGGAATATGTTAACGACCCATTTGTCATTTCCCAGCAAAATAAAATGGTTGCAATTAATGTGGCATTGGAAGTGGATTTAACTGGTCAGGTCTGTGCGGATTCAATGGGCTCTAAATTTTATTCGGGGATAGGTGGTCAGGTTGACTTTAACCGTGGTGCGGCACGTTCTAACGGTGGCAAAGCCATTATTGCGTTACCATCAACTGCCCACAATGGCGAAGTATCCCGAATCGTTTGCCATTTGAGTGAAGGTGCTGGTGTCGTCACCACCCGTGGAGATGTACATTATGTTATCACGGAATATGGCGTTGCATATTTACATGGGAAAAATGTTCAGGAACGTGCTCTTGCTCTCATTAGTATTGCGCATCCAAAATTCCGCGAAAAATTGCTTATGGAAGCAATTGACGCAAAATACATACGACCAGAACTGGCTGACTTTAAGAATAAGATTGTCATTGGTCCACGGGATATTCGCACCACATATATTTGCGATGATGGCACCTCTGTCACCATTCGTGCTGTTCATCCAACAGATGAACCACGTGTCCGCGAATTATTCTATTCCCTATCTCAAGAATCTTTATATAAACGGTTTATGAGTCGAATGAAATGGGTACCGCGTAAACAGGTTCAAGAGTTTGTATACATTGACCACCGTAATGAAGTATCTATTGTTGCAACAGTTCCTGACCCTGATGGTGAAGAAATTGTCGGGATGGGTGGCTATTATTTAAATCCCAAAACCAACCGTGCTGAAGTTGCTTTTGTAGTTCAGGATGAATGGCAAAATCGGGGTATTGGTTCATTCCTTTTCCGACACTTAATTAACATTGCACGTCGCAACGGTATTGCAGGCTTTACCGCTGAAGTGTTAAGAGAAAATAAACCGATGCAGGCTGTATTTGAACGAAGCGGATTGAAAGTAGAATCACAACTCCATGAAGGAGTTTACAGTTATATCATGAATTTTGAATAATAAGGTAAAATAAAGGAAAGAAACTTAAAATAATCCGCTATTTTTAATTAAAGGAACTATTCATGATACATCCTGCTATTATTGAATATTTAGGCTCAACACCACCCGACAAATTAGATTCAGGATTTTTAGGGTATCTTTGCACACTGGCAGAAGTAGCACGGGTCTCTCCGGAAGTGGCTTCCGGAATTGTCCAGGAACTTATTGACCAACGAAGTTATCTGAAATTAATTGCCAGTGAAAATTACTCCTCTTTATCTACCCAGTTTGCGATGGCAAACTTGCTTAACGACAAATATGCTGAAGGAATACCTTATCAACGGTTTTATGAAGGTTGTAATAATGTTGATGTCATAGAATCTATTGCGTGCGAACAAGCGAAGAAACTTTTCAATGCGGAACATGCCTACGTCCAACCTCATAGTGGTGCTGATGCTAATCTTGTCGCATATTGGGCAATACTAACTGCACGCATCGAAGCACCTTCGATGGAAGCAATAAACGTAAAAGACCCATCAAAAATTTCTAATGAGCAATGGAATGGAATTCGAGAAAAATTGGGGAATCAACGGTTATTAGGTATGGATTATTACTCCGGTGGACATCTTACACATGGCTATCGGCGGAACATCTCTGGAAAAATGTTCGAATCTTACTCATATACTGTAAACCGTGAAACTGGACTGTTAGATTATGCGGAAATTGAAGCGATTGCGAAAGAAATAAAGCCTTTGATTCTTCTGGCTGGATATAGCGCATACCCTCGAAAAATCAATTTTGCATGTATGCGTGACATTGCGGACAAGGTTGGTGCGGTATTAATGGTAGACATGGCACATTTTGCAGGGTTGGTTGCAGGTAAAGTATTTCAAGGGGATTACGACCCTGTGGCACATGCTCACATTGTAACATCGACTACCCACAAAACATTACGTGGACCGAGAGGAGGCATTGTCCTTTGTAAAAAGGAGTTTGCTGAATTTGTAGACAAAGGCTGTCCGATGGTATTAGGCGGTCCTTTACCACATGTACTTAGTGCTAAAGCCATTGCATTCACAGAAGCGAATCGTCCCGAATTTTGTGATTATGCTCGACAAATTGTCCGAAACGCACAAATACTCGCCGAGGCTTTGAAGAGTGAAGGTCTCGTCGTTGCCACTGGCGGAACGGATAATCATCTTATGCTATTAAATGTACAGGAAAGCCATGGTTTAACAGGTAGGCAAGCGGCAGGAGCGTTAAGAGCCTGTGGAATTACACTTAACTTTAATTCTTTGCCTTTTGATCCCAATGGTCCATTAATTACCAGTGGACTCCGATTAGGAACACCTGCGGTTACAACTTTAGGGATGGGTGGTCCAGAAATGAAAGAGATTGCTTCCATCATAAAAGAAGTGTTAGACGCAACAAAACCTGAAATATTATCAGAAGGGGCTAATGCGGGGAAACCTTCCAAGAAAAACTTTATTATTGACCCACAAGTCCAACGAAGACAAAAGGCACGAGTTATCGAATTGCTACAAAAATATCCCCTATATCCTAATATAAACCTTGAATTAATAAAGAAATATTTTCTAATAAGCAAATAAAATTACACTAAAACAGAATTAATCAATCAAGGATGCTCGAATGGAAGAAGTGGTTAAAGCAACAAATATTACCTGGCATCAAGGGGACATTAAACGAGAAGACCGTGAACGTGCTAATGGTCACCAAGGAGCGGTTGTATGGTTTACTGGATTATCAGCATCAGGAAAATCTACCCTTGCTCATGCATTAGAAAATGCCTTGTTTGAAAAAGGATATAAAACGTATGTACTGGATGGAGATAATATACGGCATGGATTAAATAAAGATTTGGGATTCTCACCCAAAGACCGCGAAGAAAATATACGTAGAATCGGTGAAGTGGCTCGTTTATTTGCAGATGCTGGGGTCATTGTTCTCACAGCCTTTATTTCCCCGTACCGTAGCGACCGTGAAAAAGCAAGGAAACTAAACACGAAGAATTTCATCGAAGTCTATGTAAAGTGTGATATTGACCTTTGCGAACAGCGAGACCCTAAGGGTCTTTATAAAAAAGCTAAAGCTGGAGAAATCCCAGAATTTACTGGAATATCTGCCCCTTACGAAGAACCCGAAAATCCAGAACTGGTTATAGATACAGGAAAATATTCTGTTGAAGAAGCGGTTCGTATTCTACTCAATTATCTTTATGAAAAAGGGATAATCCCCTCTCCCTAAAGGTCACTCGATTTATATTTGCCTATCCTCATTCTCGTAAAAGCACATCACATGCAAGGCGAATTTTTTCTAACAGCCTACGGAAGCAAGCATACCGTCGTGCTCGCTCCCGAAGAAATATAATTGCTTTCCTCTCTAACAAATAACGGTTTAACTTTTGCTTTTTTAGCTTTACCTTTTTACCACTGGCTTCTTCCACTGGTTTCCATATTACTTCCTTAGGATAGCCAAAAATGGCAAGGTCTTCGTCCGAAATTTGATTAATAATATCTTGCATCATTTTCAACTTTTCCGAATCTAACATCAGTTCCTCAACCCACTTTTTAATAGAACCTGTTGTTGGTCGGGTATGTTGTTTTACGCCTAATGGGTCACCTAAGCCCTTGTCACGTGTTTCATCGTCAGATTTGCCATATTCAATAGCATCAGGCTCGAATGGAATTTCAAGAAAGGTACATATCTTATCAAACCATTCTTCGGGTTTCTTTACTAATTCTTCATAACGGACATGAATAAAATCCACTTCTTTTTTCCGAAGAAAATCAGCAATGGCAGGAATATATCGGTTCAAAATTGGATTATGGGCTTGGGCAACCTTGTAATCACCATCAAAGAACGAATTCGCAAATGAGGAAAATGTGGCTAACGGATGTCGAGTCAGAATAATATATTTTGCATCTGGATATACTTTTGTAATAAACGGCAAGACTAACGAATAAGCCGGAGTTTTATCCAGACATATCTTTTTTTCACCTTTGGCTTTTAAGTATTGTCCATAAAGCACATCACAATAAGCTCGACATGCTGACCAATAATCGTTCTCTTTATTTGGCAATTGTTGAACAAATAATTTCTGTGCCTCTGCAGAGAGTATATGGTCATACGGAGCTTTGTCGACCTTTGCCCACACACCTAAATGCGCCAAAGGGGTTAATAAATGCGGTTCAGGTCCTCCTTGTATCAACGAGTGGGATGATAACATCCGTTCCAACATTGTCGTACCAGACCGTGGCGGTCCTACGAGAAATATCATCTTATATTCCATTAGCTTTACACCTTCCATTCATTACTACCAAAAGTTTACAATATATATCAACGAACTATCATATTCATTAAGAAGGAAATACATACATAACATGAAGGTATACAAACGGATAATATTATATCTATTTCTAGTTCTTCTGCAAACCTCAGGGTTCAGCAGTGACTTAATTTCCCAAAATAAAGTGTCAGAATATCTCGATAACCACATCCCAAAACTATTGAAACAACATAACGTATCTGGGACAGTCATGGCTATTGTGATAGGGAACTCTGTAATCCTGAAAGCATACGGTACGTTGGGATTTAATGTAACGGAACCTATGTCAGCAGAGAACACACCTATGTATGTTGCTTCCATTTCAAAATTATTCACTGCCACGGCAATATTTCAGTTATATGAGCACAATAAAGTTGCCATAGATAAAGATATTAATCTTTATTTATCCCAACTCTCCGTTAATAATCCTTTCGGTTCTCCTATTACAGTCCACCATTTGCTAACACATACTGCAGGATTTGATGACCGATTTTTAGGAATGGGAGCACCTACTCGCAATAAAGTATTACCATTAGGAGAATATTTATCCAGAAGATTACCTCCTATTGTGTTCCCGCCATCATCCGCTATTAGTTACTCTAATCATGCCTTCGCATTATTAGGGCATCTTGTTGAACAAACCGCAGGGATAAATTTCAACGATTATATCCAAAAAAATATATTCGAACCTCTTGAAATGAATAATACTCGTTTTGATGGAACCTATCCCGAAACACTAAAACTCCCAACCGCATATATTGAATATTTTGGCAAAACACAAAGAATAGACATGGACTTTGCTCAGACACCTCCCGCTTCAAGTTTATGTACCACAGCAGAAAATTTTTCACATTTTCTAATTGCTATGCTCAATGATGGGCGATATAACAATATTTCTATCCTAAGCCCCAACACCCTCAAATATATGCAAACCACACAATTTAAACTTCATCCCTTACTTCCTGGTTACGCCTATTGCTGGGAAGAACGGTATATAAATGGAAAACGAGTATTACAACATTCAGGATTAACATGGGGATTTAGCAGTCATACCGTTATTATCCCAGAAGAAAAATTTGGATTATTCATATCTATAAATAAGGGCGATCATGCCTTCATCTATGATGTTATATTTCCAGTAATAGAGGCATTTACATTGCCGATAAAAAATACACCAGAACTTCGCAAACATCCGATTTATGTTATCCCTTCATTTTACGAACACATAACAGGTTTTTATCGTCATAACAGGTATTGCCGAAGTGATTACTTTAAGTTAGCCACATTTCTGCCTGGTTTAGTTCCTGAAATATATGTGAGAGGGAATAGCCAGGAACAAAGTTTAACATTGAAATATTTAGCATTTAATTCCTCCGAGTGGAAAGTAATAGAGTTAGGCGATATGCTGTGGGGAAGGGAAACGAAATATGGAGCCATTTCAAGTTCACCTCGAATAACATTTATTCCAGGCAGTACCTTAGGGTCATTTCAATTAGTTATAGGCAATGATGTATACGAACCCCTCCATTTTTATGAAACGAAATTATTTCAGTATCTCCTATTCTCTTCATGTATAACTGTTTTTATTTTCAACTTATTACAATCTGTTTTAAACTATTTTCTCTGCCCATGTCTATTTAAAACCAGCAAAAAGTCTGTAAAACAACATAGAAAATACATTTCATTTATTGGGGCTATTTTCCTCCTATATTTATTTTCATTTTCAATTTATTTATTCATGTTTTTAAGACCACAAACATTGGGTTATGGAACACCTATTGGACTTTTTATTTTGCTACTCCTAACCTTTCCCCTCTTAATCCTAACTCTTATTGGAACTGTGCGATTTATTTGTTCATTAGAAACAGTCCAGATACAAACATTCTTTGACTTAATGATATTATTAGCATGTTATGGAATGTTATACCTCTTGCATTACTGGAATATTCTTGATTTTCATCTTGCTTATTTAGAAACACTGATATACTAAATAATTATGTTAATGCAAATACATAAGTCTGTTTATGCTTAAAAAATGTCTTACTTCTTTTAAAAACATCATAAAAAATGGTATACTTCTTTACACTAAATAAGTATTTAGGTATTGAAAGGGAAAAACAATGAAATATTATATCTATATTTGTATCGCTTTACTCGTGATAATGACCTCGTGCCAATCGGGACCTGAAGGTGGGGTTGTAAATAAGGTGCTTACTGATTTTGGACTAAAGGAGAAACCAGAAGGTTATGTAAGTGAATCAGATAAAGTATTTCAGAGATTAGGTGAGGTTGGCGCTACGGAGTTGCAACGGCTTAATACAGAAAACCGACATGGTACAATAAAATTTGAACAAAAAGGGGTCCGAGGTGAGTATTACAAAGAAGTGAAGGTATATCAACAGTATTATCCGATTGATGCAAAACCTGTAAGCCATTCGGGTGAAAGTGGTCAATCATACACTGCAACAATTGGATACTCTTATTCCACATACCGCAGTGCTTCGAAGCCCACACGGGCTGAAGCAGAAGAAGCAGATGCTGATATTCCTACTGGGATAGAAGGTCGTGAAATCTACCGGTACAACTTAGGTCCGGGTGGTGTTTGGAATGGAGAAAAAGGACAAAAAGTAAAAAGCAATTAATCTCTATTCAAAAACGATTGTTCTTCGTCGATATACCATAATACGGTCTTCTGCATGTGCTTTAACTGCCTCAGATAATACCTTTTTCTCAATATCTCTCCCCATAACAATGAGGTCATCAACACTATGTGTATGATTTACATGCACGCACTCTTGATAAATGATAGGTCCTTCATCCAGTTCCTCGGTAACATAATGACTTGTCGCACCTATGAGTTTCACACCTCGTTCATAAGCCTGATGATACGGCTTTGCACCAGCAAATGCTGGTAAGAAACTGTGATGAACATTGATGATGCGGTTACGGTAAACATTAACAAAATCAGAACTTAATATCTGCATATAACGCGCAAGAACAATAAAGTCAATATAATGATGTGCAAATAAGTCTAATGTTTTCTGTTCCGCTTGCATTTTCGTGTTCGGATGCACAGGAATATAAAAAAATGGTACTGAAAAATTTTCTGCAACAGATTCAAGATCTGGATGATTACTGACGACTAATGCGATATCTGCATTAATCTCCCCATATTTGTGTTTCAGAAATAAATCATATAGGCAATGGTCATATTTCGAAACCATGATGGCCATCTTCTTTCGTTCATCTCCAAATGAAATAGAAATATCCATCTGATATTGGTCGATTAACTCCTGAAGCTCCTTTTGGAATTGTGATTTTGTTACCGTCATCTTGGAGCAATCAAAGTGCACACGCATAAAAAATCGATTGTCTATTTCTTCTTTATGTTGCTGGGCATGGATAATATTTCCGCCTCGCTCAAAAATAAATCGTGCCACATTATAAACGATACCCGGAACGTCCGGACAATGCAATCGCAAAACTGCAGTCTTACTGTTTTTCATCAATTCTATCCTATGTGATAGTTACTCTTTTTTAATTTATCACAGCTCTTTAAAATTATAATTAATTGCTATTCATCATAACGAATTTATATGTTTCTATTCATTTATGCCCAAATAAAAAGGTATAAATAATAAATTCTGTTTGTCGATTGTTATTTTACAATCTTGATGTACTGTCTTTTGTGAAAATAAGGAAACAAATATGTAAAAATAATAAAACGTAACTTGTAGATAACACTGATTAAAGGAGAAATATTATGTTAGAACGTATTGTATTATTAGTTGGTTTTCTGTTCTTATTTAATTCCTTTGCCCTTGCAGATAACACTTCCTTTTTCCCTAAGGGAGAATTAGAAAAACGTATTCTATGGGTTCAAGACCGTTTCGATTTTGTTCACGACCCTGCGTTCACAGACTCATTTATTCTGCAAGATGTCCGACTTGACCCTAACTGCCCACGTCGCTTTCAGGAGTTTAGTGGGGACATCTCCGGCAGATTTTTAGAGGCTATTTCTGTAGAACCACGAGGAGAATATTACAAAATATGGGCAGATCGCATTGCTCATGGCATAATTAAATGCCAGAGAGAGGATGGACGGTTTGGCTATCCTGAACTCATATTTACTAAGGATAAAGTTGGTAGGGAGCACATGGCGTTACTTTGGGGAAATGGACGTCTCCTTGTCGGGTTAATTAGTTATTACCAAACAAAGAACGAGCCAGCAATATTAGATGCATGCAAAAAAATGGGCGATTTCTTTATTAAAATATTTGATGAATGCTCTCAACCGGAAGTTATTCAGCGATTGGTGAATCAAGGTGCAAATGGCTTTATTTGTTTTACACAATGGAGTGAAGGCTTAGAACTATTAGCCCGTGCTTCCGGTGATATGAAGTATCGAGAGACTGCAAAGAAAATGGAATCATTACTTCAACCACCTCAAAAACAGCATTCCCACGGCTATATCACTACTTTGCGTGGGGATATGCTTATCTGGGAGACGACCCATGATACAGATATTCTTGCGAGAAATGAAAAACGTTTTGCTCAGTTGGTTGAGGAAGGATGGATACAAACCAATGGTGGTGTTGCGGAGTATTTTGATAAGACCTATCCGCGGGATGAAGGTTGTTCTGAGGCAGATTTTTTACGCTGGTGCTTACAACTATTCAAGGCAACAGGCAAAGAAACATATCTGGAATATGCAGAACGTTGTCTTTTTAATAGCCTGCTTCCTAACCAATTTGAGACAGGCGATTTTGGACATCATACCTTTGATGGTTGGGGTTACATATCTGCACCAGGACCCGGTCGTGCATGGTGGTGTTGTACTATGCATGGACTGCGGGCAATGCATGATTTAAAACAATCCGTGATTAGCTGTCCTGAATCTGGAAAGGTGCAAATAAATTTTTTGCTTAGTGGAGAATACTATACAGACAATCTTGCTATTAAGACGCACCGTATAGGTGGGCAAAATGGAAGTTTTGACTATCAAATCAATTGGCTCACCGCCCCTGAGAATGAATGGACACTTATTGTCCGACATCCGACATGGGCAGAAACAATTGATGTTGTAATCAACGACAAACCCGAGATGACCAGTTCTAACCCAGGGGTAATACAAATAAAACGCGTCTGGGTTGAAGGGGATAAAGTACTATTAAAAGTCCAGCCTAAAATAAGAATATTAAACGCCGAACAAAAGGAAATCCCATTTGACCAGTTGTCCAATCAACAAAAGGTCGCTGTTTTCATAGGACCCTGGCTTGTAGGTGTTAATGCAATGGAAAATCCGATGTTCCACGGCGAACCTTATTCCGATAATATTATTCTTCTACCAAAAACACTTCAAGAACTGAGACAAAAAATTTACTTTGGAGATGAGGTTCGTTCTCCATTGCAGTCTGGACCACGTTTAACATTGCCCTATCGTCACTCTGGCTTTTCCGAATTATGTCATGTAACTCTAACCCCCATCTCGGAACGGAGTCGTAATATTGAAGTTACACACTCCTTCTGGTTTATCGCAAAAGTAGAGTAAGCATGATTTGGCAGATTGAGTTAGACCCTCTACAAAAAAAGTTTTATTATTAAAAGATTGGTTATGGACTTGTTTTACTATTACATAAGCGAGGTGCTGAAGTAACGTTCTGCACGGTCAGGAAGAACTGTAGCAATATTACCGGGGATTTTCTGTGCCATTATGCGGGCCGCCCAGACATTAGCACCGGAAGAAATCCCGACAAGCAATCCATAATCTCTACCTAAAGCTCGGGTCGTTTCAATAGCATCTTCATCTGTAACCTCTACCACCTCATCCACCATCGATACATCTAAAATAGGGGGGATGAAGCCATCACCAATACCTTGTATCTGATGTAGCCCCGGCTCATGTCCTAACAAGGCAGACACATTTTTTGGTTCTACTGCTACGATACGGACACCAGGTTTATGCTCCTTAAGAAACTTTCCGACGCCTTGCAAAGTGCCTCCACTACCCACACCAGCAACAAAACAATCTATGTTTCCATTCATCTGTCGCCATAATTCTTTAGCGGTTTCTTCATAATGTACACGTGGATTATCGGGATTCTCAAATTGCTGGGGCACAAAGACATTAGGGTCATTGGCTTGTATTTCTCTAACTTTGTTTACTGCACCAATAATCCCCTCCTCGGCAGGGGTTAAAATTAATTCGCCCCCTAAAGCCTTTATTAACTTTTTCCGTTCGGCACTCATATTCTCAGGCATAACGATGCATACGCGATAGCCTTTGAGTCGACCAACTAAGGTAATGCCTATCCCTGTATTGCCAGAGGTAGGCTCAACAATGGTACACCCCGGTTTTAATCGACCATCACGTTCAGCTCCCTCCAACATAGCCAATGCAACACGGTCCTTAATACTACCGCCGGGGTTTAAGAATTCCGCTTTGGCAAACACACGTTCGCCTCGCAATTGAATTAATGGTGTATTTCCAATCAGATTTAAAATATTATCCGTTAACATTTTTAAACCTTTCTCCTTTATTTATAACGAGATAGAACTTCTTCGTATATCTTCTTGAATGCTTCGTATTCTTGTTTTGAAAGAGGTTGCCGTTGTTCGAAGTATGGATTGTTTTCAAGTACACGGGAATACTCACTTACAGGGAATCCTTTTTCGGTAATATACCTCTTGAAAAATTCTGTAGCATTAGGACATGTTCTCACAAGTAAATTCACATCTTCCTGCGCCTGCAAGCAGGCTTCCATATCCCCATCATCGTAATATTCGACCATGGCACGGATAATCTGTGGGTTAAGACTTGTCCCCTGACCAATACAAGCCCGACAGCCAAGTAATAACCCTGCATAAAATACCGTCTCATTCCCTACAATCAGTGAAAATTCTTCATTACGAACAGCACGAGCTAAATTAAAAAGATAAGCACCATCGGAACTTGATACTTTCCCTCCGACAAGCGTATCTAAACACGCCAATTTTTTTAATATCTCTGGTGTTAGACAATATTCAGGCCTTGTCCCTGGAGGTTGATAAAACAGTACTGGTATTTGAACAGCATTACATACCGTTTCAAAATACATACGAATCACATCTGAAATGGTCTCCTTGCCCCTCGGTAATAGAGCTTCAGGAATAGTATGCACAATACCGTCGGCTCCAATGTCCTCTGCGTATCGGCTGAGTAATATCGCTTCAGAGATGTATTGTTCCTGAAGAGGACGCCGATCATAATTTCGGTCCCAAATACCACTACAACCGATTAAAACCGCTGAATGTCCCTTTAATACAGAGCAAGCAAGCTCGGCAAGTTGTTTCACTTCATCGAAGGAAAATGTATACATTTGCCCCATACCCGAACGAATAAAAAAGGCAGATATAGAACCTTGTTGAATCATGTATTCAAGAAGACGTTTCTCACCATCAAGGTCAATAGAACCGTCCTCACGAAAAATAGTAAATGTCGGTGCAATACTGCCATAGATATAATCAGGTACTTGCATGAAAATAACTCCTAAACAACAGAAAGTATAAAATTTTTTGATGTTATTATCGTATAGTCTACCCCCGTTTTCCAAATAGTAACCTTACTATGCTTAATAAAGGGAATAGAAAGGTGATTATCAGATATATCCCTTATTTTACAGGTTGTAGCCAGATGAAATCGATTGATACCTCCTTGTTTTCAGGTCCCGCAAATGTTAAGGTTAGTGTATGGTCACCTGCGGAGATGTGTTGTTTGCCGAAATTCAACTCCCGAGATACGGTGTGGTGCTCATCATACAAAGATGTCTGTTTGTCAGAGAGTATTTTGTCATCCCACTGGACTGTAAAAGAACCTGACTTGGGCGTATAAGCACAGACAAGACGGATATCATAATTTTTTTCTTCAGGCACATGTAGTTTAAAGGTTAACGTATCATTAATTTGTCGAGGTTTCCAAACACATAATCCTCTGCCTGCCCATAAATAGGAATTTATCAATTCTGTATTATCTGTTGAGAGTAAGCAATCTTCAGCTTGATAGTAAATAGCGTTGTGTGCTGCTCCTTTAGGTTCGGGTAACCAACTCCAATTATCTTGTGTATCCAATGGATTGTATACATTATGTGGAATGGGACTGTGGTCATCTGTCGTTTCAGGGCGTGCATAATAATACGCAATTCGTGCATATCCCAAATTGTGAACCTCTGTATGAATTAGTAGTTCAAGTGAAAATGCTATATATTCTTTGAAGGGCACACGGTCTAATATAAGCCATCGATAATTGGACACAAATCCGCGGTTACCTGGTCCATCATTTCTTGGTTGACCACAGTATGGATAATAGAAAATATCTGTAGCTGACCATGAATAATTATAGAAATCTTCGGAACCTGTCCCAAATATAGAAGGAAGAGGGTCATTATCAACAAAGATTTTTTCATCTCCTTCACCCCACCAATTTCCACCTGAGGTCGGAACATTTGATGGGTTAAATACATGACTTACCGCTCCGACAAGGAAGCCTTTACCTTTCGCATAAAGGAAGGGTAAGTCATATGGACAGTTCGATTGAATCCATAATTTATCCTCACCTCTCCATCGTGCAAGGAAATACATAGAGCGTTGGGAATCCCATTCATAAGGTATTGTAATAACCTCTCCTTCTACTGTAATACTTTTATCTGTAACGTTCTGCAAAGTAATAGTCATTTCCGTTTGAAATGGCATCGGAAAACGTGAAATAAGCCAGCCATCAGCCGTTACCTCGAGGGGTAGTGACTGATAGGGGTTTATCCCTGGAGATACCGCAAAATAATCTATAAGTGGACTATCCACTAAGGGCTCTTTTATCCCATCAGCATAAATTCGAAGTAATAACTCCCGATATGTTTGGACGGAAGTAATGTCCTTTACCCGTAATTTCAAACCTACAACAGCACCAGTTTTTTTATCATTCCAAAGAACTTCATTCTGATTCGACAACAACTCCTTCTGGAAATCTGTTTTTTGCAATGTCTCTCCTGTCAGTAGTTTTGTTGGGTCTTTTAATGTAGTTGCTACTTTAATTATCATATCCTCATTCATTTTTAAATCGGACGGAGAAAATGTCTGGACTACAGTCCCTTCTGGATACTTACGAACCATAAGATGATAAAAATGAATATCTTTCCGTTTACCAATCCAGACAATTTTACATCCTTTTGAAAATGGCATGGGACAGTAAGCGGAATCTCGTTGGTATAGGCTACCATTTAATAATTCCTCCGTTATTTTAGTGTTATTAATAAAAGGTGAATAAGGATGTCTAAAAAATTCTTCGGCTGAGCCTTCGTATAACGGTTTTTCCATATCATCTAAATAAAGTCTTATACTCCCTTTAATAGCAGCAGTCCAAAAACGAACAATTGCCCCTGGACCGTCAATAAGTGCGAGAAGGTATTCCCCATCTGCATCATTACTTTCCTCTTTTAATACGGAGACAAAGCCAGGAATAGGCTCGCTACCAAACCCATCCGAATTGCTAAACCAATCTTTATGGAGTCGTTGTACACTACGTCGGTCGTATGAAGAAAATTGAATCAGTTTATACTCCGTTTCTGGATACTCTACCAGTTCAAACAAATCAGTTAATTCACTAATTAAGTGTGTCGTTGTAATTACAGAGTTTGCATTTGCAAAGACACCACCAAGAAAAATAAACATGAGCATTAACATTGTTGTCTTTTTCATAATATATCTCCTTCTATTTCTGAATGAAATATACAAAATTATGTCATTAATATATATTAACAAAAAAGGATGCCTTTTTAATTATTTGTGTGCTATCTGTTTTTAAGGAAACATAAGATATGATATGATGTAGAAGAATCAACAATAGAAAGGAGAGATATATGAAAAAGAATAGTTACCTATTTGGATTATGCATGCTGACATTGTTTGTACTAACATTATCTCCATCCATAACAAACGGTGATGACACCAAGACCAAAGATGATTGGATTTCTTTATTTGATGGCAAAAGTCTTCAAGGTTGGGTACAATTTCTACCAGACCCCAATGCTGACCCCGCAAAAACATGGATGATTAAAGATGGGGTCATCTTTTGCACAGGCGAGCCTGCTGGATACATACGCACAGACAAAAAGTTCAGTAATTATCAACTACAGTTAGAATGGCGATGGGTAGGAACACCAGGGAACAGTGGTGTTTTACTTCATGTTCAAGATAAAGATGAAGTTTGGCCTAAATCTATTGAGGCACAGCTTATGCATGAAAACGCTGGTGATTTTTGGGTTATTGGTGGAACAGATTTCGAAGAGCACAAAAATGCAGATGACCGACGTGTTCCTAAACGTGCCAAAAGCAGTGAAAAGAAGCCAGGGAAATGGAATCAATATGATATATGGTGTGAAGGAGACTCTATTCGCATATTTGTAAATGGTACTCTCCAAAATGAGGCACACAAGTGCACTGTAACAGAAGGATATATTGCTCTACAAAGTGAAGGGGCTCCTATCGAATTTCGTAATATTAGATTAAGAAAGATAACGCCCAAGCAGTAGATATATTTTAAGAAAGGATAACACAATGTCGGGAGTTGTACGTTTAAGTTTTTCCATTGAAAAACCATTATGGGAACGGTTGCAGGAACTTGTCCAGCAGGAAGGTTATGCAAATCGTTCAGAATTCATTCGCGACTTGATTCGGGACCGACTGGTAGAAAAACAATGGGAAGAAAATGAAGAGGCAATTGGAACTATCACTTTCGTGTATAATCACCATATCCCAAAATTAAACGATAAGATACTTAATATCCAACATAAATATCTAAATGTTATCCTGACAACTACACATATCCATTTAGACCATCAACTGTGTGCAGAAACCATTCTTGTCCGTGGGAAAGCCCATAGAATTCAAGAGCTGTGCTATGCTCTTCGCAAGCAAAAAGGTGTTTTACACGCAAGTATTTCCATAAGTTCCACAGGCAGAAATCTAATGTAGCACTAACTCTAATTAATTCAAATAAATAATGGTTATTATTTATAAGTAAGGCCTAAATAATTTCCAGGTAATCACGGTCTGGAAGAGCAGGATAAGGGTGATGAGGCTCTGTCTGATACCAGTAAGCGACAGAAGATATGTCATCCTGACGAGGTAAGTATCTTCCACCACTACGCCATCCAAGAGCCTGGATAGTAACCTTCAAATCATTGTTAAAATAAATTGGGTCAAGGATATGCCAGCGGTACAATCCGAATCTCTGCTGGGAATGATACGCACCATCTGGCTGGATAATCTGGTGTAACCCTGAATAAGGGGTGCAAAAGGAGACATATTGTCCGCCACGGTCAAAGTTATATGACCCACAAAAGTAGTCTTCTGTGCCTGTTCCACAAATGGTAGGCCAGTGGTCACCATCAATATAAAACTTAACCTCACCTTCACCCCACCATCCACATTGATTTACCTGCCAGGCAAGATATGTCCCAATATATTGTCCCTTACCTTTAACATTATCCAAAATCGTATACACCTGTTTATATGGTAGCGGATTTTCTCTCCGCCATTGTGCATGAAGGTATGCAGATTCCTCGGGTATTTTGCCGAGACCATAATCAATTTGATAATACAAAACGACTTCATCAAAGCCGACATTTTCTAATGTTATCCGACAATGTTTATGAAACGGCATTGGTAAATAGCAGTTAAAAGCACTCCCTGGATTAACACACATCACCAGAGAATTTAAATGCGAATATTCACACCAGCCCATACAGAAGAAATCCCCCAACGGAACTTCAATACTCGGAAATTCTTCATTATCCCAATATACACGAAGAATTTGATGTCTCCAGTGCCCTGTCGGGGTTAACCAAATATGTTGTATAATTCCTGGACCTTCAATATCTGCGAGTATTTCGGTTGTTCCACTTGCAATTTTAATAAAAGGGGATATTTTCCAGCCCTGACCTAATTCGCGCCCAGCATAAGCACCATGCCCATCAATTGCCATACCACCTTTACCTTTATCGCCAGTGCGGTTTTCAGGTGTAATTGCCCGCGATTGAATATCAGATAACAAATATAGATGCTTTAGAAACATGTAACTTATCATTTCTTTATTTCCTTTTTTAATTTATCATATCATTTTTTCTAAACCTTGTTTAATTCAAATAATTCAAAGGTTGGTATTTTATTGCTGATTTTCAATACAATAAGAGAATATAATGTAAAATCAAAATTTAATTTTTAATGAAAGGGTCACTATATGACACATGAGCATAAACATCATCATTCATGTTGTGGGTGTATTCATGACTTGAGCAAACTCAACATGGCACGACGTACGTTCCTTGCCGCAGTTGGTGGCACAGCCATCGGAGCAAAAGCAGTTCTCGCAGCTACAGATAGTGCTTCTGGTTCAGGCACAGCAATGGACTACTTAAACAGACCTATTCCTTCAGCAAAAAAGAAACCATTAGTTGTTCAGCCAATCTTCACTTATCATTTATATAAGAAACGTGACCAGACGAGTTGGAGGCCATGGGGTGGTTTCCACACACAGGAAGATGTGCAGAACGAATGTGCCCGAATTGAGAAAGAATTAGCAGAGATGAAACAAAAGGCGGAATTTCCATTGGAGATTTTACCACTTCTTGCAGTCTCCACCCCTCAAGAAATGAAACAAGCACGAGAAGCTAAGGCTGATGTGGCTATTATATATGGTGCTATCGGCGAGATAGACCCCTTATTTAGCGAGGGGAAACATCATATTGTATTTGTTCGGCATCGCTCAGGTCCTGCATATTTGTGGTATGAAATTGTTCATCCGCGGTTTTTACGAAAAACAGTAGATACTTTAGGAGAGCCAAGACTGTCACCTCAAGATGTTGTGGTGGATGAATATGGTGATATGCTCTGGCGGTTGAGAGCATTCTATGGCTTAAAAAATTCTGTAGGTTGTAAAGTTGTTTGTATTGGAGGTCCCTCTGGCTGGGGTGAAGGTGGAAGAAAATCACCAGACCTCACAAAAGAGAAGTTTAAAATGGAATTAATTGACTACCCATACACTGAATTAGACAAACGTATCCAGTCCGCTGTAAAA
This sequence comes from Candidatus Hydrogenedens sp., assembly GCA_035361075.1. Lineage (NCBI taxonomy): Bacteria > Pseudomonadati > Candidatus Hydrogenedentota > Candidatus Hydrogenedentia > Candidatus Hydrogenedentales > Candidatus Hydrogenedentaceae > Candidatus Hydrogenedens > Candidatus Hydrogenedens sp. The sequence continues at coordinate 40,484 of DAOSBX010000018.1, forward strand.
GATAGCAAATTATGCGAACAGGCAAAGAAATGGACAAAACAGTATTTAAATCTGCCAGATACAAAAATGGAAACGGATATTCCATTTCTTGAAAATGCCTTTATTCTCACAGAAGTATTTGAGCAAATCATGACGGAATTAGATGCCCCTGCTATTACAGTTAACGAATGTATGACTACTATTATACCCAAATCCCAGACTACAGCCTGTATGACGCTAAGTCTGATTAATGACCGTGGTGCTATGGCTTTCTGCGAATCAGATTTTGCAGTGATTCCATCTGGCATCCTACTTTATTATTTGAGTTCCAAACCTGTATTTCTGCAAGACCCAACCTACCCACATCATGGTGTTGTTACTATTGCCCATTGCACAGCACCTCGCAAAATGGATGGAAAAAACCTTGAACCTGTACGGATATTAACCCATTATGAGTCAGATTATGGTGCAGCACCGAAGGTAGATATGCGGATAGGTGAAACAGTTACGGTTATCGACCCTGACTTTGAATTCAAAAAGTGGATAGGTTTCCGTGGCAAGGTAAATGCCAATCCATTCTTAGATATTTGCCGTTCTCAAACCGATATTGAGATTGAAGGTGATTGTAATCGCTTGGCACAAGATATGGTCGGATTTCATTGGATGATGTGTTATGGTGATTACTTAAAGGAAACAGGATATGCCTTGCAAAAATTAGGTATTAGCTGGTATAACCTTACCCACGACCGCACTATTGAAGCATGAACTAATAGAACAAGTTCAGCCTATGTGATTATTTAACGAGTTCAATAATCTCAAATAAGAGATGGCACTTTTAGCCATCTCCGTTCTTGCCAGCTTTGATAAGCAAGTTGAGCCAATTGTACACCTTTTGCTCCTTCCAATAGGTTCCAGGGGAAAGGTGTATCATCAACAACATGCAGAAGAAACAGTTTCCATTGAGCCTTAAAAGCATTTTCATAATTTTGACGGTCGGGAACCTTCATCCATGAATCGTAGAAATGGATGGGCTGAGGAATATCGGGATTCCAGACAGGTTTTGGTGTTGCTTCCTCTGGTTGAATATAACACTCTCTCAACCCAGCAACAGCCGAGCCTTTATTCCCATCTACCTGGACCGTGAGAAGGTCGTCCCTTCGAACACGTGTACACCACGACGAATTAAAGTGACAGATAATGCCCCGATCGGTAATAAAGGTTGAATATGCTGAGTCTTCCACGTCACATATATAAGGTTTTCCGTATTCATCCCACCGTTGCGGGATATGGGTCATTGCATAACAATTTATATCTGTAATAGTTCCAAAAAGATTATCAACTAAATATCGCCAATGGCAAAGCATATCTTGAATAATTCCGCCACCTTCTGATTTTTTATAATTCCATGAGGGGCGTTGAGCAGGTTCATGTTCTCCCGTAAATACCCAATATCCAAACTCACCACGAACCTCATGGATTCTGCCAAAAAAATTCTGACGGATTAAGTTCTGTAATTTTTGCATCCCTGGAAGCCATAATTTGTCTTGAACTACCCCATGTTTTATCTCCTTTCCTCTAGCAAGGGTGTATAATTCTAAAGCCTGCTCCAAATTAGAAGCGGATGGCTTTTCGCAGTAGACGTGTTTTCCTGCATTAATTGCTTTTTTGACAGATTCATATCGTAGCAAAGTTGTTTGTGCATCAAAGTAAATGTGATATTTTGAGTCCGAAAGCACCGTGTCCAAATTGGTTGTCCATGGTACATTATTAAATTTCCTTGACAATTCAGAAAGTCTCTCTGGGTTTCTTCCTGTAAGGATTATATCGGGAATAATTTTCCCCTTCTGGCATGGAATACCTCCCTCATTCAGGATAGACATTAATGAACGTTCTAAGTGTTGGTTTTTGCCCATTCTACCCGTAACACCGTTCATAATAATCCCTATCCGAATCTCATCCATATTTTTAACCTCCTTCATTCCTTGGCACATTTCCACCAGAATTATCTCCATTTTCTACCGGTGGGTTTATTGTGTTTTTTGGTTTCTTTGGTCTTTTATCACTATTTGGATACAATTCTATAAATTCATTTCGGTACATTTTACGAATTCGCGACCACAAATATTGGACTAATACATTTCGCAATTCAATGGGATTATTCACAAACCGAATTCCCAACCGCATAGGTACCCCTAATTTAAGATTTGGTGGAATTTTACGAACAACGACACCATTAATTGCATAAATACTCCGATAAATAGGCAAATAAATACGAACCGGGCTAATTACCGGCAAAACGTGCTCTACTGCAACATAAGCACCAGTACTACTTAAATCTATCAATGTCCCTTCAAAACCAATCCGATTTTCCCCATATTCCATACGCACAGGTTCATTTAAGGTAACTCGCCAGGATTGCCGACGTTCTACATACGTTCGGCTTCCTGCTCGTCGAAGGTATAGTAGGTCATTAAACTGCTTCGGTACATTTATAGTAAAGTAGTAGTAAGTAGCACTAAAATAGTCGCATAAGAGTTGTAAATCGATATATATTCCGGGACCTATAGGTTCTTCTAACGGATAACGGATAACAGCCCAGTCCGCTCCCAATTCATTTACAATGACAGGAACGGTCCATTGTCCCCATATAAATTGTGCTTCAATTCCTTTTGAAATCATACATACCATAATTTTTAATTTAGTAACCCTTCCGGTTTTAGGTTTGCAAAGAAATTCCACGGTTGTCTACCATGAGCAACCTGCCATATCCATAATAACAATTCTAATAAGTGATAATCTCCCCACATACATGCCTCGCCACAAGGAATGTTTTTACCGGGAGGAATGTAATCCCACCCGTTAGGACGGTGATAAACAGCATGAAGCAAAAGTCCCTCATGATTTGCATCATTAGAGAGAAAAAGACCAGATAAAAGCGTTTTTGTTACAGTTAATCCCGCCTGGTAATATTTTCTCCCTGCAGATTCCTTCCCAAGGTAATTACCTAAACGTAGCAATGCCTGAGCCGATATAACTGCAGATGAACTATCTAACGGCTCAATATCATTATATGGGTCAGCAGGATTTTGTTGATATTTACCTAAATACACCAAGCCAGGGGCACCTGTATCCCAGAATGGAACACCATCTATCGTTGTATGCTCTATATAATAATCCGCCGTTACCCTACATGCTTCCTCCAGAGATTTTAGGAAAGTACGGTTACTATCATACTTTTCCCAGTAATACTGTGGGATATTCGAAAAAAATTCCATTTGCTCAGCACAACCTAACATTGCCCATGCTAAACCACGTGTCCATGTGCTAAATGGAGAATAGCCTTGTTGCGTCGACGCACAACGAAACCTCCCCGTTTTTACATTAAAAATACTTTCGTGAGCAACCCTGCCTGGTACATCATATATGTCTCTACTCTTACCATAATAAATATTATATCTAAGTGTGTTTTGTATATGTTGAATAGCCCGTTCAAGAAGCGATACATTTTCATCTCCCTCTGTTTTTAGGACGTGACCTAATAACCACCCCAATACGAGAATGCGACATGTCCTGATAGTATCTACAAACAAGGAATGTGCCCCATTAAAAGAATGTATAAAACCAGTGCCATCATCTATTTTTGTCCAACGACTTGCCTGAACTGCACTGGACACTCGAATCGCTAATTTATATTGTTCTAATTCATATTCCTTCGGCGTAAATATTTCACATAACCCCATTCGCCATAAATGACCATACGAAGAAAGAATATTAAAGCCATGGTCATGGACACCGTGATGAGTTAAATAAGAATCTAATTTGTGTATCTCATCTCGAACCTTATCCAACAACGACTCGTCGTTTGTCAGCTCATACAAAAGTAGAGGTATTCCATACATAAAACCCCGAGTCCATTCTGTCCATCCCCAAGAACGGTACTTGCCCTGATGTGTAAAAACAGGAGAAGTGTCCTCGTCTACCCATTGATTAAATAAAGTTATCGCTTTGTGCTTTGCAATGGGGAGAAAAACATTAATAATAGGTACTAAGTTTTGCTCTGTAAGAGAAACATCTACTTCCATCAGTTTATAATCTTAAATATAGGTTAATTAAGTTTAAATGATAAAATATCATAAACTAATATAGATTATTTAATTATTACTACGCAAAGTATCAAATTGTTAAAAATAGAAAAACCCTTCTTAAAGTATATGCTATATGGATAAAAAGGAAAAAGACAACTGGCTAAAAATTTCGGATATTATTCCAGAACGTGCTACGCCTATGTTACGTCAATATTTGCGGGCAAAGGCGGAATCTGGCGATTCTTTACTTCTTTTCCGTATGGGCGACTTCTTTGAACTCTTCTTTGATGATGCTATTGAGGCATCGCAAATTTTAGGAATTGCTCTTACATCAAGAGACGGAGAAAGTAAAGAAGGCAAAGTGCCCATGTGTGGGGTTCCAGTACGTTCAGTAAATCAATATCTGTTAAGGCTCATAAAAGCAGGTAAAACCGTTACTATTTGTGAACAAATCGAGGACCCAAAACTTGCTCGAGGAATTGTAAAACGGGCTATTGTTAGAACAGTTACGCCGGGGACTATTATTGAACCTGAACTTTTAGATGAGAGAGCAAATAATTATTTAGGAGCATTATATATAGGAGATGAAAAAGCAGGGCTTGCTCTTGTAGACATCAGCACAGGTGAATTTTTAGCGTCGGAATTGCAACCCCCATTAGAGAGAACTCTGACTGATGAACTGACCCGTCTAACTATATCTGAATTACTCTTGCCTGACAATATACCGAGAGAGATAGAACAATGTATCACATTAACCTTTCCAACATTGACCCGTACCCAATTGCCTGTTGATAAATATGATGTCGAATTAGCCACTGAACATATCCTACGTTATTATGGATTATCAACCTTGCGTGGATTAGGGATTAAAGATAGTAAAGAACTTACTTTAGCGGTCGGGACTGTACTTCAATATGTATTACAAACACAGCGTGATTCAACTCCGTATTTAGACTTACCTCGCATTTATACTCCTTCCGATTTCGTCATTCTGGATAGTAATACCCAAAGGAACCTTGAACTGGTTGAGTCGTTATACGACCGTACAAAACAGGGGACATTACTTGGTGTACTGGACCGAACTTTAACACCGATGGGCTCAAGAAAATTACGACAATGGATACACTATCCATTACAGAAAATTGATGAAATTACCGCCCGTTTGGATGCAATTGAAGAATTAATTAACAATAGCAATTTACGGGTAACTCTTAGAGAATATCTAAAAGGTTTTGGTGATTTAGAACGGCTTTTGGGAAGAATCACAGCACAAACAAGCAATCCACGCGATTTAAGAGCATTATGCCATTGCTTAAAGGTGATACCTCGTCTAAAAATATCGTTAGAAGCGTGTGAAACTACTTTACTAAAAGAGATTTTCACTACTATTAATGAACTTCCGGAGACTGTCCGCTGTATTGACAGTGCCATCATGGAATCGCCTCCCGCAGTTTTAAGTGAAGGTGGTATTATCAAAGATGGCTATAATGCACAGCTGGACCACTTACGTTCCTTGATGCGAGGCGGAAGAGAATGGATTGCAACTTTACAAAAAAAAGAACGGGAACGAACAGGTATCCAAACCTTAAAAATTGGGTACAACAAAGTGTTCGGATACTACATCGAGGTTAGCAAAGGGCAAACATCTCTGGTACCGCAGGATTATATTCGCAAGCAAACATTGGTAAATGGTGAACGTTATGTTACCCCGGAATTAAAATCACGAGAGGAAGAAATACTTACTGCAGAGGAGCGGAGTGTCGCATTAGAAGAAGAATTATTTATAGAGATTCGCAATCAGGTATCTGCTGAGGCAAAACGGATTCAAAAAAATTCGGAAGCCATTGCTCTATTAGATGTCCTTCTCTCTCTTGCGGAGGTCGCTATTTCAAACAATTATACAAAACCACAAATTAATTCTTCCGACGAGATTATTATTACTGGAGGCAGGCATCCCGTCATCGAAACCTTATTAGGTCCGGGCTCTTTTGTTCCAAATGATACATATCTTAACACCCAGGAGAAACGGCTCATGATAATTACTGGACCAAATATGGCAGGAAAGTCAACCTACCTAAGACAAGTAGCCCTTATCACTCTTATGGCTCAGATAGGTAGTTTTGTGCCTGCAGATTCCGCGAAAATTGGGGTTGTTGACCGTATCTACACGCGTGTAGGGGCATCCGATAATCTGGCAAGGGGTGAAAGCACGTTTATGGTTGAAATGATTGAAACTGCGAATATCTTAAACACAGCAACCCGACGTAGTTTATTAGTTCTTGACGAAATTGGCAGAGGTACCAGTACCTATGATGGGATTAGCATTGCTTGGGCAGTTGCAGAATATATACATGACCGCATACAAGCTCGGGCGTTGTTTGCTACCCATTACCACGAACTTACAGAGCTGACCAAACATCTGGAAGGGGCAGTAAATATGAATGTTGGTGTTCGCGAATATAAAGATAAAATTGTGTTTTTATATCGCCTTTTTGAAGGAGCATCGGACCATAGTTATGGAATTCATGTTGCAAAGTTAGCAGGACTACCACCAAATGTTATACATCGAGCACACGAAATTATGGATTCATTAGAAAGTGGTCAGTTTGCTACTCAAAATACAGAACAACAACTACTTCTCTTTGATACAAAAGAGACACATCACCCCTGTCAAATTGAGGAAGAATTAGAGAAGATTGACCCAGATCACCTTTCACCTAAAGAAGCGCTTGACATTTTGTATCACTTAAAGAGGATGTCAAATACACCGCGTCAGAAGTAAATCACGGTAGATAAGTAAAACATGTGTTGGTCAACATCAGCATCAGTACCAACAAGTTGGAATGTATCCTGACGCACATCATCTCCCCAGCGATATACATACGCCACATCGATATTTACCCTGTTTTTAATCAAACAACCTGCTCCCAGAGTGATGCCATAGTAATTATCTACAGAGCCATCCCCTTTACCCAAACCGAACCATCGAGCAGGTCTATTACTGGCAGGTTCTGGGTCATAGAAGAGTCCAGCACGGATACTCGGCAAAAATGCACGACGCGGTTTGTTCGGATTAAAGAATAAATATTCCATCCCCAAACGCAATGTATACGTTGGGTCGTGTGGACTCCATGCAGTTGGTAGATTAGAAATTCCTGAACGTTTTCTCATCATGAAATTGCGATTTTCAGGGTCATGCACGACAAACTGGTCCCATTCACGACGGGTAATGTCAAAACTTAATGTTAACTTATCATTTGGAAAACGGTAAGCAAGACCTACACCGAAAGAGGAAGGAAACGTATATTTTAACGGTCTCTTGCTGTAATAAAATCCTGGCACACCAAGCCCACGAGTAATTGCCCACCACTCTTCATAATCTACATCCGCCGTGAATTTGGAATTATAAACAAAACCTATTTGCCAACGCTCTCCTAATCGATACAGAGCACCCAAAGTAACGTTTGTCCCCTCAAAGTTCTTGTATTTCTTTCTTATAACAGTATGCGAAAAAGAGGCACGTGTCGTTTGTCCGTTAGTTCGAAACGTTCGATATTCTTCCTGGTCCACAGTCCATTCGTTATTACTTAGTATTGATTGGTTCCAAAGATTTAACACAAGTCCCACAGAAAGTCGGTCTGTTAATTCAAAACCAAATGCAGGAGATAATGACGCCAGTTGCCCACTTTGTTTATAGTTAACCTGCGAATGTAACCCTAAAACGTTCCCTAATGCTAAAGCCGACATATCACGATAGAAAAAGTCTAATTCACGGTCAAAGTCATACTTCGCTTGATAATTCAAACTCAAAACGAGGTTCCGTCCTTTAATAGTTCGACGGAAAGGATAAACAAAACTCATGTAGTTTAATTGACTAAAATCGATAGAATAATCCTCTTTAAGTTCAGGGTGTGTTGATGATTCAAAATCCTCGCCGATATATTTATATGAATAAACCATTGAAAATTCTGGACGTTCCAACTGTGTTAAACCTCCAGGGTTCCATGAGGCTGAGGTGGCATCGTCCGCTATTGCTATGAAGGCACCACCCATCCCAATTGCACGGGCTCCACTACCGATTACATTCGGTGACGAATTAATAGGGATACCCTGTGCACTTGCTTCTTCCAAAATACCTATTAAGCAAAATGCAAAAATAATATTACATAGTGATTGAAGGTAAACCTTTTTCAATGGCTACGCCCTCCGAAGATTTAGATGTGTCAATAATAACCTGACCTCTCGCACTGGTCGGTGTAACACTTACAATGCGCGATTTATAAAGAACTTCATATTCTGCAGGCTGTGTTATTTCACCTGTATCCGGGTCTACCCATGCAGGTGAAGCCTCATACAAAATCAATGCATAAATACCGGGGCGAACTCCATCTTGCTCAGTCCAATTAAACAAAATTTCATAGCGTTGCCCAGAAGCCCGTGAATCTACGACCTCACCTGACAAACGTGGAAAATAATCAGCCATTTGTCGGGCAAGGACATCACACTTCCCTTCAACCAAACTATCATTATTTATATCCTCAATAAACGCATCAAAGATATTTATCACTTCTGATGTTTCTGTATTTAATAACCGTAATTTTACTTCCACCGATTGCTCACCGCGGGCAAAAAGCTCACCTACAACAAAAACCTGTGACGGTATAATTCTACCCATGTCCAATGCCCGTGTAGGGTCGGCTAAACCTGTGGATAGTTGTTGCTCAGTTAGGATATTCTGCAAATAAAGACGGTCTAAGATACTAAATCGCCCTTGCTTTCTTAATACGTCTTCTAATGTAGTGCGTAATTTACTTCCAAAACTATCCGACGGATTACGTCCACCAATTGCCAGCAAGGCGAGACTCATTTTTGTTTCATTACTTTCAACAAGCACAGGCTCTACTTTCACATCCATTTCCTTTACCGATTTTTTACCTTGTGCATCTTGTGCCTCAACGGATAATTTCATTGTTCCTGAACCTGTCTTCAATAGTTCCCCTGGCAAAGGCACACGCTTATTAAAGGCTTCCTTCGGTGCACCTGTTAATTGCGTATAAGGCTCACCATTAATAAGTAGTGCCTGAACAGGAGCCGAACTAATCACCTCGCCTGCTACACGTACCGCTCGATTATGTCGTGATGGCCGTTCTGGGTTGGGTGTTTTGATATTAATTTCAGGAACAACTTCGTCGGTTTGATTAAAAAGAGCAGTAATGAGAGCAGAGTTTAGCCCCTCTGCGGTAGCAATTTGATTTCTCGACATACCCTTGCTTTGAGCCAAACGCCACATTAATGCTGATTGCGATTGAGGCTCACCTTTAAATATTTTTAACGCAGTACGAGTTTCATTTCCCGCTATATCTTTAGCTGTAATTATAAAAACATTTTCTCCTTCCGCAAGAGGGACAACAGAATGAAATTCCTTTTTCTGTTCCCCATTCACCTCCGCAATAATCTTGTTGTTCAAGGAAATATCTGATATTCCTGTAGCGTCAACAACAATTCCCTCCACTTCAATTTCATTCTCATTAGTCACATGTAAATCTAAAGGCTTAAAAATACCAATATTAGGACCTGTTAAGTCTACTTGTGCCGATAGCTTTATTTCCTGTTCTTTTCCTGCTAAGTCTCGTGCAACAATAGTAAAATCTTGTTTCCCCTCTTTGAGGTCGATCGCCTGTTCAATGACCGCAGATGCTTCACCACGTCTAAAATACAGAGGTTGTCCATTAACAAGAACTTGTTCAAGTCCTATGTCATCAAAGCATTCAATATGTAACACATTGTTTGCTTCTTTGATAATTGTTGCCTGTCGTTTTGCCTTGCTTTTGTCCTTTGTTATTTCAGGGTCCACCTCAAGAACCTCGGCTTTAATAGTAGGGACCTGTCTATCTTGTAATTCTCCTCGTGAGATACGTTCTTTAACAATCAAATCAAGGTAATATCGTGCTCGTTCTGTATCTACTTGCGATATGGATGTTCTAAGTAAATTCTCTGCTTCTTCTAACTGCCCTTTTTTATATAAAACAATACCTAATTCACGATTGGGGAAATATTCAACAAAGTGTAGTCCATAGGTTCGGGCTTGCCATGAATCTTGTGAACGACTTTCAAGAGCTGTTCGCAAATCACGCTCCGCTTCATCATAAAAACCACCTGCTAAATATGAACAACCACGTTCATAATAATTCCACCAACGGCCATGAAAAACTCCTGAGGTAACTCCGTATTCTTTTTCTCCTACCGTATATTTATCTGAATCCGGCGTCTGACAACCCCAGATTACCATCAGGGATAACAAAGATAATATTAATACATTTCTTTTCACGTAACACTCCCTAATCTATCTTTATTTTTGTTTTTCGTTCCTTTATATTTATTTTACCATTTATTTAACAAAAAATGGATTATTTTTTCAGTATATTTTAATTATTCATAAAAATCAAAAATATTTTGTCCTTTATACCCATATTCTCATATCTTTTACGAAAAATTAAAACAACACAATTACTTCATTATTTTTGTTAATATTATAAACTATATTATTTTACACATTATTTTAGGGACTTTCAATGAAAAGTTTATTCAGCATTTTATTTCTTCTATTACTTCAAATGATATTAATTGCAGAAGCACAAAACGACTCCTTAAACACATCTGAATTTTCATACGGTTTTTGGCTCACATCTGTATACCCTACAGATAAGCCTAATATAGCAGGTAAATTAATTCTTCCATCCATCACACAAGAAAATAAACCGCCAATCTGGAAGATAGCACAATGGGGTACCCAATACCCTTTGAATAGTGGAGTATTTCAACAACAAAACGAAACGACATGGTTTATCGAAAATGAAGCAAAAAAGGTTATGCTACTGAAGAAAAACAATCATTGGGCAATCCTTCTAAACTGCAACGGAATTACAGAATATAATGGCAAACTGCGGAAATATGGTGAACCATGGGCACATGTATTAATTGAAAAACACTTTCCTCAAGAAATAAAAATAAAAGAATACGATTTAAAGTTTGAAATAAAATTTCAAATAACTCGTTGTATGTGCGACTCTACCTTAAAAGAAAAAGTCGATCCTCATTTACATACTGCTCAAATTACAGCCTACTGGACAGTAAAAAATACAAACCCCCGTAGCCCAGACTATGAAGATTATTTTTGGTTCGGTATTCCAATTTTTGATGCTCGTTATACAATCCCACCAGAGTATATTAGTAAAGATGTAGGTTCTGCATATACTACCAACAAATTAATTGCTGTCATTGATGGAAACCGATTTTATAAAGGAAATACAGGTGATGGAACACCTAAGATGCTCAATGTAACCTTAAATTCTTATATTGAGGAATCTCTCAATAAAGGGAAGAATCAAGGTTTCTTAAAAAATTCAAATATTGATGACCTTTCAATCACTTCCTTCAATTTAGGGTGGGAAGTTACTGGACCTTATAACGCTGAGATAGAAATTTCACACATCTCTATGCCATGCATCCCTAAAAAATAATATTTATCCAACATCAAATACTATGAAGATAAAAAGTTGTTTTAACTGTATTTGTACATAAATTTTTTTAGAAATCTATAAGAGAATATAATACTAAAAACATAACTTTGTTGGAGGTATAAGTATGCTTAATATGTTCTTGTTATCAGTTATAGGTATTTTCTCAATGGGTAATAATGCAGATGTGCGTTGGATTCATCCACTGGTCCAGACACTTGAAATTGATAGAAATGGTCCATTTGTAAATCTTGATGACAACTCCATTGGCACAATAGATATTCATGGGTTCCGTGTGAGTAAAGATGACGGAAAAACATGGTCGGAAGCAATCCCTGTCTGCAAAGGAATAGACCCTGAAGAACCTGCCTCTTATTATCTACTTCGGACTAAGAACAACACATTAATTTTTGTCTATCTGAACTTTATCGGCAAAAATTTCGACTGGGATGAAAAAACAAAAGAACCTGGGAAAAATAGCAAATTAGAAGTATGGGCAATTAGAAGTATTGATGGTGGTAAAACATGGATAGATAACCAATGCATACTTGAAGGATATAACACTAATTTCTTTGCATTAATACAGACTCGTTCTGGTAGGGTCATCGCACCATTTGACCACCTCACCAGCCAGCCAGGTCATTTTATTATCTGCACTGTATTTTCAGACGATGAGGGTAAAACGTGGCAAAAAAGTAATTGGATTGATATCGGAGGACATGGTCATCATGACGGAGCATTAGAGCCTACTCTTGCAGAATTAAGCGACGGCAGGTTGCTTATGCTGATTCGCACCAGTTTAGACCAATTCTGGCAGGCAATTTCAGAAAACGATGGAAAGTATTGGCGAATTATCCAGCCCAGCGGAATTAATGCAAGTAACTCTCCAGGATATTTACTACGATTGAACAGTGGCAGACTTGTTTTGGTCTGGAATCAACTCAACCCTGAGGGACGAGAACAAAAAAAGAGTATTATGCCTCAACATACAGAGTTTCCCTCGTCATGGCATCGAGAGGAACTTTCCATTGCCTTCTCAGAAGACGATGGCAAAACTTGGACAAAACCTGTCGTAATAGCTCGCCAGCCTGGCGGACAATTGAGTTATCCTTACCTGTTCGAGAGACGTCCAGGTGAGCTATGGATTATTCCAGGTTTCGCATTCAAAAAAATGTGGGAGGAGCCTTTCCCGCTACGACTTAAAATCGACGAACAAACGTTCCTGAACGAAATACAAAAAAGGTAAGTTATAAGCCACAATTTAATTACTAACACACTGGGAACACATGAATAGTTCACTTCTTAGCACGACTAATTCCATAACATCATCTTATTTTCTCGACCATTCAAGTTTGAAATGTATCTGTTTTTTTGGTAAAATTAATATACAATTAAGCGGGAGTAACTCAGTTGGTAGAGTGCAACCTTGCCAAGGTTGACGTCGCGGGTTCGAGTCCCGTCTCCCGCTCCATTTTTTTAATAGGGCCGTTAGCTTAGTTGGTAGAGCAGGGGACTCTTAATCCCAAGGTCGCAGGTTCGACTCCTGCACGGCCCACCAGCTCAGATAACCTACCCCAGATAACCCACACATAAAATGAATAACTACTACAGAGTTCGTATCTCGTATTCAACAAATCCCTAAAAACAGACTAATCTGTTGCACATGGTTTTAATCCTAATTTTCAATTCTCAACCTCTTTTGGTTTACGTTTATTCTTGTTATTACTTGCATCTTCTTTTTTACTTTTACTTTTCTGTGGATTTATGTTTTTATATTGGATGGAACACCCTAAAGCTGAGAAACCAAACCATGCCAACTTTGACATCATATCTACATAAGAAGGCTCAAAACTTAGACCTACATGGATTATCCCGCCATATTCTAAAAACTGGACAATTGCCCAAACTATCATTAAAGAGCCAACGGAAGCCGTAGCAACAACAACCACTACTCTTTCAGCAACAAGAGAGAGAACACCACCTACACATCCAATTAAAACCATGAGTAAGGAATAATCAATTAATCCTGTTAAAATAAAACTGATTATATAAGCACCTAAAAATCCAAGTAAAAAAACACCAACTTTATACATAAAAATAGAGATTGCAACCCCGACAAGTCCAAAAATGATAGATATAAAAAGCTGAACAACAATAGATAAAAAAGGTAATGGAGAAAGGGTATTGAGCAGTAACCATGAAGTTAGAAATAAAGTGACAAATCCACAGGCTCCAATTATAAAATAAAGAAACCTATAACCATAGAAACAACAGAGGAACCCTATAATCCATATCGCAATAAGTATCGGTAACACGGGGGATAATTGCGACATCATTATTTCCACATCAAACACGTTTTTAGACATACAAAACAAAGTGTACATTGTATTACCCCGAACTCCTTATTTTCTTGCAACAGGGGGGAGTAAATCTTCAACAAATGAAGTAAGTGTTTCTTCTATCCCTAAAAATACGGATAACACAATCAAAAGAATAGTCGAAAGAACAGTGATTATACTTAATGGACTTATTTGCAATTTGCTTATATCAAGATTACCAGAGAATAAATCTTTTAGCCATGAACCTTGTCCACCCAGGTAAACATAATATCTTTTGCCATAGGATTCAATCACTAATATTCCTGATACTTTATTATAGTCTCGTGGTTGAAATTGGACCTTAAAGGTAACTGTTTGTTGAGGGGGGATCAGATACTCATGTTCCCCGACAATCCAAAACTCTGGTTCCCCAATAATCCAGATTTGCATGGGTATTTCTTTTGTCCCTATGTTCTGTGCACTAAATTCCATTTCCATTACCGTTTTCAATGATACTTTTCCAAAATTTACTAAACTGTTGACTGCAGGAGTAATAATTAGTGGTATATCTTTATCCAATGAAGGGATCTCCAGTTCACCTTCTACAGGGTTTTCTCCTGGAGTTATCGCATACTCTACAAACAAATTAAAATCGCCTTCAGCTAATTGATATTCTTTTTTATTGGATATTTTATCTCCATCAAGGTCTGCTGTCCCACGGAGATACAGACCTCCATTAAGATTATAATTTTTCAAATCTAACTTTATGCCAAATTCACTCAATGCACCTTGAACAAAATACTGGATAGATAGCGGTTCACCTAAGGTTATTATTGCTGCAGAAAACCGCTCTATCTCATCGCATGAAATACCATATAGCTGATAAATAGCAGTACAACGACTTCCTAAGGTGTTATCTTTTTTTATTTGTATCCAATTATAATAATATGTGGCTAATAAGAAATCATGGTTTGGAACCTTGTCATCTCTTAGAACACGGTCTAACAACCGAGCATGGGCACGGTCAGGAATTCCATTCTTATCCTCATCGAGTACATCAGGGTCTACTTCTGAATCAAATGCCTTAGTTATTTTTACAAATATTGCTTCTGCTTCTATATCTAAAACATAAGCAGGCAATGTAAAAAGTAAAAAACAAAGAACGTAAAAGAGGGTAATTTTTGATAAATTTGTTTTGAATATAGTCATAGTTAAATTCACTTTATTAAATTTACTATTTTTATATTAGACTCGTTATCATTTAAAATAGATTTACCTTTTAAATACTTTTGGAAGCATTATAATACAATGCAGAGGTAAAAGAGAATGAAATACTTTAAAATATCTCAATTTGTCCCCGGAAAAGGGGATGCGTGGACATACTATGAATGTGATGATGATGGGACTATCTTACGACAATTAACATACATTCCTACCACCAACGAAATTAATAAAGTTTCTGACCCTATTGTGAAAAAATTATATCGACCTGATTTATTAACACTCACAGAGCAGGAAGAATTCATTTCGCTCTGGAATAAGTAGTTCTAAAATATTTACTATGATGGACCCTTAGAAGGAGCCCTACGAGATGAAAATTAAAAGTCCATACCTAAACACAAGTAATTATATTTGGGCAAAAGGCAATTTACACACACATACATCTATAAGTGATGGTATTTATTCTCCACAGGAAACAGCAGATAAATATGCATCTATGGGATATCAATTTTTGATGTTTAGCGACCATGATATCCTAACCGACATTACAGAGGTAAAAGTAGATGGAATGGTTATCATTGCTGGAAATGAAATTACCATAGATGGACCGCATATTCTACACATAAATGCCAGAAATAAAATAGAACCCTATCCAGACCGACAAAAGGTTATAAATAACATTATTCAGAATGGTGGATTTGCCATTATCTCCCACCCAAACTGGGAAGAAGATTTTAATCACTGTCCACAAGAACTTTTAGAATCATGGCAAAACTACACAGGAATAGAAATTTACAATGGTATTGTGCGTCAACTCCCAGGAAACCCCAGTGCTACTGACCGTTGGGATTTACTCCTTTCTAAAGGAATATATGTATGGGGATATGCTCATGACGATGCACACTGGGAAGATAATTATGGCGTTGCGTGGAATGTAGTACAAGTAGAAACACTTAGTTTTAGCAATGTGCTTAACGCTCTAAAGAAAGGGTGTTTCTACGCAAGTTCAGGTGTCGAAATCAACCAAATATCAGTACATGGAAATATAATTTCCATCAAAAGTTCTAATGCAAAAAAAATCGCTGTTGTTGTAGACTATGGACGTAGAATACATCAATGTAAAGGAAATAATATTGACTTTGAAGTAAAGGATAATTTCCCATATACATACCTACGGTTTGAATTATGGGGGGATGGAGAAGACCAGGCGTGGACACAGCCTTTCTTTATTCAAAGGTAAAAAATTGCAAAATTAATAAAATTTATGAAAACTTTTCACTGACAAATTGTATTAAATCAATATAGAGATTTTTCATGTTCAAATGTAATAAAATAATGCATTAGAAATATAATATATAGAACCTATGAATAAATCAGAGGAGAAAATGTATGAAACATACCTATGCGATAACAATGCTTAAAAAAGCAGAAGTTGAAACAAAATTAACAGTAGGTCAAGTTTTAACCCTTGTAGCGAATATCCTAAGTGTTGTGGCTCAGGCTTTTATCGCTAAAGAAGAAGGATCCACAACAATAACATCTACAAAATAACTGTAAAAAGGAATTTAGATATGAAACGAATTAAATCTATGACCTCCCTGCCACGACGTGCCCAACAACAAGAGACAGGAGGTGGATTCTGCACTAAAATTGAAAGCGATTATCAAGCATTCTTATGTTTTCTACTTGAAGTTCTAACAGGTTTCTTCTTACCATTAGCGGAAATTAAAAAACCACAAGAAACAAATAACTCAACCCAAACAAGTGAAACTGGAAGTTAGTGATTAAACTTTGATATACAAACTTCCAAAGTTTGAAAAATAAGTGCTTTGTAGTATAATAACATCTATATTAACTTTTTACTCAGTAGATATATGAAACATATAAAAAAACAAACATACAAAACACCACAGCCTGCTGTGACCGCAGATGTGATTTTAATACTTGTTATTCAATTATTAGAGGCTATTAGAAATCTCGTGTCTACAAAAGCGACAATTTCTACAAATATAACAAATACGACTTAAAATTGAGATTGTTCTTATAGATAGAATGAACAAAAAAAATACTCAACATATTAATCAAATAACAAAATTAAGTAGTTCAGTTTCAGTAGGCTACTTTCATTTTACTGTTGATAATATTTTGAAGTTTATTCAAGATGTTATCAAAATATTTATTCCTGTAGTTAGCAACAAAGACCCAGAAGTTCCATTAGGTGGTGGTACAACAACTTCCACTTCATCATCGTCGTCATCATCGTCATCATCAAGTAGTTCATAAAAATAACAATAAATTAACCAATATGGGATTATTAGTATGAAACACATACGCAAAATGACCCTAAGAAAAGCGGACGCTTTCACTAATTTTATGAATGCAGTTTGGCGTGCGTGGATGGATTTTCGTTACGAAAAGAAAAACGAAATTGGCTTTTAATTTATTTATCCAAACACACTCAAAAGAGCCTCCTTCCCAAAAAAAAGTATTGGGGTTTTAAATGATTAAAAAAATAGGCTATTGATTTTTTATGATTAACAAGGAACATGCCATCATTCGCACATCAGACCTATTTGATGCCAAACATTTATTACGATTTTACGCCAGTGAAAACATGTACGGAGCCTTACTTGATGGAAAGCGTGAGCCTATTCTGCCCAATCAGAGTGAATTGGAGGAACTCCTACAAAACAAAGATGCAACACAATCTTTTTATGCAGTCGAAGATAAAGAAGGGAACCTCCACGGGTTCATTGTTTTGAAGGGTATCAATCAGGAGGCTCTCTTTGGTGAAATCATTCTTTTATTCGATAATCAAACGTATTTAACAAATTCACCATTAATCCATGATGCATTAGAATTTATCGAAAATAAGGCATTCCGACAACTTCACTTAAAAAAACTTGTGACCACCTGCATCGATGAAGAAGAGCCTCTTAAAAATTTCCTTCAACAACACCTATATATTCTGGCAGGAATAATGCGGGAGGTGTTATTTGCTCGTGGAAAATGGCATAATCTTGAAACATGGGTTAAATTAAGTTCTACCACGAACTAATATTCATTTAATAGTATTATTTGAGGGATTAGAGCAGTGAGTATTGTTACAAAAACATTTATTCGTAGAGCAGATAGAGAGGACCTCGACCTGCTTGTTCGCTGGATGGAAGATGAAGATTTTCAATACTTCCTTTATGGAGACCCTGCACGTTCCCCTCGTCTTATTCGTGACCAGATTGTAGGTTATTTAAGTAAAACCGCAGGCAGTCCTATCCCTGGAAGTGTTTATTTCATCGTCGATTCGCCTAACGGACCTATTGGCATGATTTCATTACAAAATATCAGTTGGCGGAATCGTTCCTGTAATCTTGATGTCTACATATCACCTCAACATCGAGGACACCTTTCAACAGGGATTAATGTATACCGTGCATTAGAGTATGCCTTTGACGAATTAAACATGCACCGTGTTTCTGCAATTATCTACGCTTTTAATCAACCCTCTTGGAGATTGCTCGAGTTTCTGGGTGCTAAAAGGGAAGTAACCTTAAAAGACCATATACTGCGAAATGGTATCTGGCACGATGTGTTTGTTTACGGCTTACTAAAACAAGAATTTAATGTATGGCGTGAAAAATATGCTGAACAATCCAAAGAAGTCACTTTGCAAAAAATGATAGAGTCCATGAAATGCTATTTGGAGAAAAATTTGTGAATCCAAAGTACCTACTTATCATTTTTGTGATTTATATTCTGTTAGAATTTACACGGAATCTGTTCAAAAAAAATTTTTTTTCTTCCCTTACAAAAATGTGCCAATTTGTTCTACTTATCTGCTCAATCATATATTTGGCAATCATAGGCATCTTACCAAGAAATTTATTTAACATCTCCAGTTGGATTATCGGACTGATATTAGGGCATATCGTTTATACAATAGGTTTCTTTATAACAATCGGTTTTAATGAACTCGTCAAAAATCAATTCCTATCTATCCAAAAAATACTCCGTTTTTCTGTTCTATCCCCTATTATTCTCAGTCGCACAATGACAATAGCACTAACAGAAGAAATCATTTATCGAGCAAGTTTACAAACCATCTTAATAAATGTGACAGCAAAACCGATACTTTCAGTCTTTATTATTTCTATTGCTTTTACTCTTGTCCATGAACATGTCTTCGTTAACAATATTCGTCAAAACATTGAATTTGTGGTGTTTTCCATCTTTTTAGGGTTTGCATATTACCTAACATCTGATTTAGGACTTGTAACGATAATCCACTTTATTCGCAATATGGAAAGTAACTATTTAGAATACCAAGAAAAACTAATTGAAGAGCCTGATGAAGAGCGTTGTTTAACAGAATTAGAGCAATCTCTGTTTAGTCCCAATGGAGTCAAGGAATGCAAAGCAAACAATTAAACAACTCGATAAACGATTATACAGTCTACCTTGACAACGTCTCGAAGACCTTTCGCACATATCATTTTTTTCACAAAGATGATGTAACAGACAAAAGAAGAATTCTTACTAAAAAAGAAGCCTGCGCCGCTGACCATGTTACCTTCGGAATTAAAACGGGTGAAATTATGGGCTTATTGGGACCTAATGGTGCAGGGAAAACAACCACTGTAAAGATGATTTCTACATTGGTAATACCTGATAGTGGAACCGTATTTGTAGATGGGATGAATGTAGAGAAACACCGAAAAGAAGTATTATCAAGAATAGGTGTAGTTTTAGAAGGAACACGAACAAGCATCTGGCCACTAACACCTCTTGAAAATTTGTATTATTATGGGAACCTTCGAAATATCCGAGGTAAAGTATTAAAAGAAAGGGCAAATCAACTCCTCGATTTTATAGGATTAAAAGACAAAAAGGATATTGAAGTCCGCAAACTATCGCGAGGTCAAAAACAAAAATTGGCAATTTGTATCGCTCTTATCGCAGACCCCAAAATTATCCTTTTCGACGAGCCAACCACAGGATTAGACGTACAAAGTAGTCGCTCTATTAAAGACAAAATCATTGAACTAACCCGCCATTATGGCAGGTCTGTACTTGTAACAACACATGATATGCATGTTGCTCAAGAATTATGCGACCGCATCGGTATCATCAATAAAGGTAAGCTTATAACCTGTAAGCCTACAACCGAATTACTCGATTTATTTTCTAAACAAATCTTTTCCATCCGTTTAGACCGAAATTTGGTTGACAACGACCTTGACCACCTTGCACCTAAAATACAGGTATTAGAAACAATCCTTACCGCGGATGGACCCACAATAACAGTTCAAGTTCCAGAACCACATGCTGAACGGTCCGAGGCAATATATACCTTATTTGAAACGTTACGGCAGAAAAAATATCAAATTCGCTCCATCCAGCAAAAGCAAGTAAACCTTGAATATATCTTTCTTCAACTTACAGGAGAAAAACCAGTTTTTGATGAAACAAATTTATCAGAACAGGAATTATAAAATATGCTCGGATTCTTACTTATTATGAAAGCGGAAATTATCAGAGGTTGGATTATTACACGAAGATACTGGTTTCGCACATTAACGGGACTCATTATTGGCTACGGAATGCTTATGATACTTATTGCAGGCTTCTTCTACAGTCAACCCGCAATAGAAAAAGGAATTAATCAGTTTGAAGACCCAACACGTGCGACAAACTATATTCTCGGCTTCATTATCGGCTTATTTGCCTTTGGTGTTATAGGAATGTTTACTCAGGGAATTCAAGGCATGGCACAAACAGGTATATTAGAACAGCTTTGTATGAGCCCTTATGGACTTGTAACAAATTTCCTTGCCCGTGCGGTAGTCGCTTCAGTATCCACGATTTTTTATTCTGCTCTTATGGTATATATGGTAGTTGTAAGTGTTGGGGGAAAACTTCACTTTGACCCTATACCAGTCGTAGTCCTTCTAACTTTGTCATTTATCAATTTATTAGGCTTCGGCTTCTTAGTAGGCGGGTTAGTCTTGGTTTTCAAACAGGTTGGACAATTAACCATTCTCGTGCGTATGGCACTATTTGCCTTAGCAATCTTTGCACGCGAGGAATTCCTACAACAAGGGTGGCTCATTTCTGCATTTATGCATGCGTTACCAATTACAGATGCCTCCATCTGCTTGAAATACGTCCTTGTTAAAGGACAATTGACTAACTCGGGACAATTTGTTTCTGTATTCCTACATCCTTCATTCTACTGGCTCGGTGCCAGCTGTGTATTCTGGACATTTATTGGTATAACGTTATTTAAAATTATGGAAAATTATAGTAGATATAAAGGAACATTAGGAATATACTAATGGACTCAATGAAACCAATACACCGATTTGAAAAAAATGGACGATATTTTGCAGTAGATATTAAAACTCCTTTCTGCTTCGAATGTGATAAGATAACATTTGATGTCCTTGAATACTATCCAGAACAAACCCAAACAAAAATTCTCAATCTGCTTGCTTCTACCTATACCAGGGATGAACTCCTTGAAGTATGGGGAGAACTTGAATGGCTCCGTGCCATCGGTTCTATCCTGAAAACACAAAAAATCGAAACATGGGCAAATACCCTTACCCAAACCATCGGAATACATACAATCTCTTTCCTAATTGGTGACAATATAGAAACATTAATAAAGGAAACTATCCCCCTAACCTTACTTCGAGCTATACCTCACATTTACGCACAAACAACCTTTAAACTCAACTTCTTCATGAATCCTGCAAATATTTATCCATGGACAAAAATACAGAAAATTATCCAACAAATATTACAAATATTTATCACAATAAATGATAAAAAAATAAGTATAAATCTTTGCATACCACTACCTGAACATATCTATGAGGAACTAAAAATCAATAAAGAAGAGAAAATTTTCATCGTATTTGAAAAAATTACTAATGATATTTATCAAAAATTAACAGGAAATAGTACCACAGATATAAAAAACGTATTAAACGAATCCTATGCGAAAATATGGTATCTGCCAGAGAATATCCCCTTTACTACAACTGTTGAAAAACTTCAAAAATATGGTACAAAAAAAATAGTCATTGACCTATTTGCACCTTTCATATTAAATCCAAACTTAAACATCCATACCGTATACAACGAAATCACAAATTTGTCACATTACTATGCCCAACAATTAATAAAAAGAAAGCAATCTATCATAGAACCCTTCACTGAATTGTTTAAAACAATACAACAGGGTAATCCCGTCAAACGAAAAGACCCTGCTGGTGCTGAAGAATGGTTTATAGCCGATAACGGCGATGTATTCGGAAGTTATCTATATTTTTTAGGGAACATCCACAAATTAGGCAATATTTATGAAACAGAAATACCTATCCAAGGTTCGGAATCCATATATCGCCTCGGCATTCTTGCCACATCTGTATGCTCCCGTTGCTGGGCTCAAAATTTCTGCGGAGGTGGATGCGGTGCTGTGCACTACCGTCTCACAGGAAAAGTTACAGAACCTCAAACGGATTGGTGCAATGCCCACCGAAAATGGATCGAAGATATGATATTCCTATATCAGGAACTTAATAACTCAGATGCACTATTTACCTTCGAATTTCCAATCAAAAATATCCCAACAAAAACAAATAAACTAACTGTCCTAAAACATATTTTCCGTAGCTTCTTTAAAGATTACATCACAATTCGCCCTCTAAAACCACAAGACGAAACATGGCTATCCCATTGGGAAACATGGAACACCTCGCTATACTTTACCATGAATGAAGGAAATATCCTAACAACAACCCAGCATGAAAAAGAACAAGACATTTTGACTACCAACAAAACATCAGAAGAATTTGTCATTACTGACAAAAAATCAAACCCTCGTGGACTACTGCGAATTCAACCGCATAAAACACCAAACCTTTCAACCCTTTTCATCTATTTTCATAATCCAGAAGACTACGATAATACAGACATCATTGAGGGCTTCCAACTCATATTAGAACAAATCAAAACACGTTTTCCAGAAAACAAATGGCTCGTACCCGTCTCAAATAATGACGAAAAGATGAAACACTTCCTCGAACAACTGAACTTCAAAAGAGCTGGCCAACTCCGTGACGCTATTTTCTTCCACAA
>DAOSBX010000019.1 GCA_035361075.1 Candidatus Hydrogenedens sp.
CACCTTCTGCTTCTGCCGACCCTTCTGTAATTCCCTCACCTTCGACCGTGCCTTCTCCTTCTGAGGTGCCTTCAATTATTCCTTCACCTTCCTGTATGCCTTCACTTGTCCCTTCACCTTCGGGAGATCCCTCGATTATTCCTTCCCCTTCTGATATCCCTTCCCCTTCAATGGTGCCTTCAATTATTCCTTCCCCTTCCTGTATGCCTTCTCCTTCTGTAACTCCTTCACCATCAGGTGTTCCTTCGGGTGAGCCTTCTATACAAGGTCCGGAGGAGATTGTGAGATTCACCGCACTGTCTGGGGGCACTTTTGTCCCTGCTGAGGGTGATTGGCTTATTATAAGTCCAGTTCGAATGGTATTACTACATTGCAAACTTACATCGCCAACAGTTAGCCCTGCTGAGGTAAGTATATTCTCTGCTAATGTCCGTGAATATTGGACGACATTGGGCACATTTATTAGACATGGGCCAGAAGAAACAGTAACGTTAACTGAGGTGCCAGGTGGAACCTGTATCCCTGCGGTTGGGTATTGATTCATTACTCTTCCCGCTGGGATGGTGTCATCACATTGTTCAGTTACTATACCCACTATCAATCCAGCGTTTAATATCATATCTTCTGCATCTGGACGGAGTTGCCATAGTATATTTGGTACCGCTACTGGACAGGGACCGGAGGAAATCACAATATCCACTCTACTACCTGGGGGGACTAATTCTTCGGGGAGTGGGTTTTGGCTAATGATTATGTCTTGTTCCACTTCATTGCTACACTGTTCTGATACATTTCCTAACATTAGTCCTACTGCATTAAGTTCAGATTCCGCCTCTGTTTGAGTTTTTCCTGTAACATCTGGGACAGGTACTGGACATGGACCTGTAGATATCCAAAGTGATACCGTTGTGTTAATCTCTACTGTAGTTCCTGCGGAGGGGTTTTGGTCAAAGACATATCCCGATGGGTATTCATCATTACAAACTTGAGTAATATCGCCTACATTTAGCCATGCGTTCGTGATAGCGGAGGTAGCCTCTGACTGGGTACTACCGACGACATCTGGCACTTGAGTTTTATCCGTAAAGAGGCAACGGACATATCTGTCCTGGTCCATAGAAAAACTACATCTGGGGTATGTCGGCGATGTATCTCCATAATCACCCTGCCAACGAAGAAATTTCCATCCCGTAGTAGTTTCTATCGCTTCCAGACGGATGTATGACCATTCAAGATAATTGTAAATATACACACCTGGTGTGAGGATAATTGGGGTGTCATAACCAACCCGAAGAGAAACATTCCCTTCACCTATAATTTCTATTGTCAAGTTGTAATATGGTTTTAGAATGAATACTGCGGTGATATTTCGGTCACGATCCATTGGCAGGTTGTAGATTGGATTGCTACGTGGGTCATTCTCATCAATATCGCCTTCCCAGTGGTCGAGTCGCCATAATGGGTTCGTTTGCTGGGATTCTACATCCACAAGTACATCACTCGAATAACGGTGAGGATTTCCCAGTGGACTGGGTACAGTGCCACCTTCGCCAACTACATACATATTTAAAATATGACCTGTGCTGGTAAATCGTGCATCAATATACTTATTAGAATTCATAGTAACCAGTATAAACTCACTACTTCCGTAAGCATCACCCGACCACCCACCAAAGTAGACACCATCCGTGGTAGCGACACTGATGCCAACGGTCCGACCATTCACAAACCCATACACCCCTGCGGATGGAAATGTGGTTCCTACTGCGTCTCCGCTATGGGTGATTGTCAATAGACAATCTGGCTCCACAAATACTGCTGTTACTGCTTTAGGTCCATCCATTGTTACCTGAGTATAGAGGTCTGTGCCAGAAATGTTTCCTTCCCAATGGTCAAAAGCCCAGTCCGCATTAGGAGTGGCACTGAGGAAAACAATCGTATCTTTGGGATAATAATATGTTCCTGGCGGGGGAGATACAGTCCCTCCACCAACTAAATATATATCGAGACGATAGGATACTTTCTGCTGTGCTACCAGTTTTAAGGGTAGTAGTGCAAAGAGAAGTATTAGCACTATAAATTTTACTTTATTTCTCTTATTCATTTTTATGTTCTCCATTTCTGAACTTCCATTTTATTATCAGCTCATTTCGTAATTTTATTTGTCTTCTTAAAATAATTATACTACTTCTTCATACAAAATAATCTGGTTTTGAAGGATAATCTATGAAAAAAAATTTTTCCTTTTTATTTTTGTTTAGTTTCGGTATGTTTTTGGGAAGTTATTCTTTTGCAGAGGAAACACGAAATAATGCGGAGACAATATCAAAGGTTCTGATATTAATGGCAGACAATAGTTCTGAGTGGGCATCTGTTGCTGATAAAATCATGAATCGTTTCAACAGTGGGTTATACAAAGCGAAGTGCTTAGGGATAGATATGTTTATTGCTAATCAGGGTATTTTAAGTTATACAGATTTGCTGGTTATTATTCCTGGTTTTTCTTTGCCTACCTTAACTGCTCCTACCATTATGGAATTTATTAAGAGAGGTGGTGATTTAATTGTATTAGGTGCTCCACTCTGGAATAATGATTTTATATGGGATGGCAAACGTTGTGTAAAACCTATACAATTTGTTAAGGAACATTTTTCCTCATTACTTCCCCATTTGTTTTCTTTTGCGGAAGGGAATGTGAAAGATTGGCAACGGGAAAGCAATAACATGCAATCACCTGTTGTTTTTGAATATCAGCCATTAAACGATATTATCCCGAACCAAACTTTCCACGGCTTTCATGCTTCTATTATAGATATGAAAGGCTGGGATATTTTTGCGACACCACCTCTGGAGAATCCATTCCCTAATAATCATCAGGTTACTGTTTTCTTTGCTAAGGGGACGAAAACGACAGATGAACTCACTATTGAATGGCGTGAAAAAGATGGGTCAAGATGGATTGCATCGGTTCCTTTAAGTGAAGAGTGGCAGTTTTATGCATTGACATCGGACAGGTTTAAGTTGTGGGAGTCTCCTTCACGTATTGGGACATCGTTTAATCCTCAAAATGCGATTAACGTTTGTATTGGCTTGACAATGAGCCATTCGTCTATTGCTGGTGGGAGGCATGAGTTCTGGTTTGCGGGATTAGGCACAGCACCGATGACATCAGAACATCAAATACTACTGCAAACAACAGACCTCCCAAAATTAGAACTGTTCTACCCAGAATATAAATTTTATACTTCAAATGATGTCTGTTCCATTTCGACAGATACAGAGTTAGCTCTAAAAGAAATGACGATGCCTGTTCCCAAACAATTTTTATTAATTCATCCTCGTCCTCGTGGTGGAGGATTTGATAAACATCGTTCATGGCGTTGGATACCGTTAATACATGCTTGGGGGAAAGGGAATAGTTATCGTGGAACTCTCTCCGCGATGATGATATACAATAATGAACCTTATAAAAATTCTGTTCAAGCCTGTTTTGCCGTTCAGGACGCGGAATGGTATCTGGACAAACAATTTATGGAATATTTTTCTCAATGGATAAAGAAATTAAGAGAGGGCATTTTTCTTATTGATGGTGGATGTTCTTATTACACTGTTTTTCCAGACCAGAAATTGCCGATGGGGGCTACGGTTCTTATGACAACGGAGACAGATTATTCAAATGCAAGTATCCAATTATTATTACGAAATCGCAACCGCAAACTATTATGGGAAGATGTTATACCAATCCGATTGAGCAAACAGGAAATACATCGGGTTGTAGAGAGTATTCCTTATCCACGAACTATGGCTGACAATATTCAGGTAGAATGTTATCTTATTGTAAATGGAGAGAAAAAAGATTATGTATATCATGGGTTAAATCGGTGGAAACCACGAACGAAAAAAGAGTTTGTCGAGGTCAAACATGGTGATTTTATCTATCGCGGGAAACGTTGGTGTCCTCATGGTGTCAATTACATGCCTTCATCGGGGATTGGTGTAGAGTGGTGGCGTTATTTTGAATATTGGATGGGAGCTGAGGCTTATGACCCATGGATTATTCAACGTGATTTGCAACGGATTGCAGATATGGGGATGAATTCCATCAGTGTATTCCAGTACTACGATGTTATGAATGACCAGAATCTCCTCGATTTGTTGTATCGGGCAGACCGTTTAGGTTTGAAAGTTAATTTGTCTTTACGGCCTGGCACACCATTTGATTTTGAGTGGGACAAAATAAAGGAGATGATAGAATATTATCGATTGCCAGAGCATGATGAGGTATTTGCTTATGATTTAGCATGGGAACCGATGTTTCCGGGGCACGAAGGCAGAAAACGTTGGGATAAGGAATGGGTAGCATGGGTTATTGAACGGTATGGCTCTATCGAAAATGCAGAAAAGGACTGGAAATATCCTATTCCCCGAGATGAGAATGGCAATGTTACCAATCCCAAAGATGAGATGATGACAAAAGAGGGTGAATGGCGTATTATGGTATGTGCATATCGCCGTTTTCTGGATACTTTATTATATGAATATTACAATCGAGCACGAACATTAGTCCGTTCTGTGGATACGAATCATGCGGTAAGTTTTCGTATGACGGAAGGGTCAAACCCCACCAATAATTGGGCAAATCCACTTCCGTATGACTGGTATTACTTATCGCAGGCGGTAGATATATTAGAGCCAGAAGCTTATGGTAGAATTGGGAACTGGGAGATGGTCAAACCTGGCTGGTTTCAGGTAAAATATGGCACATATTGTAATCCCGATATACCCCTATTCTGGGCAGAAATAGGGTACAGTGTGTATCGGAAAAATGAGGAACAAACTCAGCGTGCATTACAATTTCAGGCGGATTATTTCACAGATTTTTACAACATGTTATACAAAAGTGGATCTGATGGGGTCTATTTCTGGTGGTATCCTGGTGGGTATCGTGTAAATGAGAAAAGTGATTATGGGATTATTAATCCAGACGGGACATATCGTCCTGCTACTTTGGTTATAAAGGAGCATGCAAACATCTTTCGTAAACAAAAATTTACCCCTCATGATTGTGAAATAAAAATTGACCGTGATAAAACCTCTATGGGTGTCGCTGGTATTTATAACGATGTGAAAGAGACATTCTGGCAATTGATTGATAAGGGGAAAAATCCGAAATTAATCAGTGAAGGGACAGGTAAAAATTCACAAAACTGTCCTCTAATAGCAGTAGGAAATATTCCCTATAATAGTAGTAATCCCCCCAAATATTTAGATGCCTTTTTTGATTCTGTTATGTGGGTGGACGGTAAGGAGGTAAAACTGATTTGTAAAGGGGATACAATTAAAATAACAAATAACGCCGATAAAATAAAGGTAAGAGTAATATGCACTAACTTAGGAGAGGCAGAATGGGTAGCTGGGTCAAAACACATGCTTTTAGAAGGCGAAGTAGCCTTACTGGTTTGTTCAGAACAGGAACAGCAACGAATTCCGTTAAGAAAATCACTAAAACGGGGAGAAACAACAGAGTTCTGTTTTGAAATTTCTGTGCGACAAGAAACCTCTATTCAATTAACTATGGAAAGCTTTAATCGTGCTCTTTTCGGACCTAAATTTATCTTCAAAATTAATCAGTACTCAATTACATAGCAAATATCGGTTCTGCAAAGTAATTGGCATCCATTTTTATTATTTCGTAGGTTTCTTCAACAGATATACCAATCTTGTATTTAAGCATGTTTTCGACAAGTTTTTGTCTATCGATAACTATTAGAGTAGGATTTTCTATTGTATCTACATATTTCCAGGCTTCTCTTGAGATAAAAGAGGTAGTAATAAATACACCTGCTTTCCCTTGTTTTTCATTAATACTTTTAGCAAATTTTTCAATTTCTCCTTTATCTATTAAGCGTTTTCTTCCATATCTCGCCTGAAGATAAACAATTTCATTTTCGCCTTGCTTGATAATACCATCAACAACTACTTCTTCTTTATCGGAGGTTCTACCAATCTCTTCGCACACACCTTTATAGCCGATATTATTCAAAATATCAATAATCAATTTACCAAAGATTGTAGGGGTAATATTAGCCAATGCTTCCCCAAGATCTTTTTCGGTTTTCGCAACAAACTTTTTAACGATTTTCATGATAGTCTCTTTTGGTTTCCTTTTAGGTATACCATCGGGCTGAATGCCCCTACGTTTTTGCATTTTCAATTTCTTTGCATTTTCTTTCCAATATGCAAATTCTGGGGAGTGTTCAACTAAATACGCTGTATCCATTTTCTCAGGATTTTGTGAAAGGATTTCTCTGCCTTTCTCTGTAATCCACCGATATCCTATTTTGTTTCTTCTTTGTGAATCTACAAATTTAGCAATTTTTAGATAAGTGGTTGCCCAATAAACCCGAAAGTAAAATACTTTTTGCCGTTTACCAGGGAAGGTTCTTTTCTTTTCTTCTTCGGTCAAACCGAAATAATTTGCTAATTCATTCTCAAGTTCACCAGCAGTCCATTCTTTACCATCTGAAAGCGTTTTTAAGAGTGGCAATAAAATTTCTTCAGTTTCAGGTATCATTTTCTTTTCCTCCAAATAAATTAAATCCTATTTATCAATTATCTTATTATAACTTTATCCACGTGTGTAAACAAAATCTATTTACCCTTACATTGTTCAATTAGTTTTTTTATGGCAGGTTCTCGGGTTGGAAGCAAACCTGATTTTAGGCATGCTTCCGCGTAATATAAAGCATTTTTACAGTCGCCTTGCTTTTTATAAAAAAAAGCGAGTTCGAAAGAGGACTTACTGCCAGGCAGTAATTTATGTCCTTTTATCCATGCCTCTTCTGCCTCTTCAGGCTGGTTCAACATGTCATGAACTTTCCCTAAATAAAATCGTGCATCTGCAAGCATTTCCTTTGATTTTACATTTTCAATCCATTCTTCTGCAAATGGTAAGGCTTCCTGTGCTTTATTTAGTCGTAGCAGGGAATCAATAAGCAGACCATAAGCACCTGTCTGAGGATATTCAGACTGAACAGATTGTTTTAAGCATTCCACTGCTTTTTCATATTCCTGTTCAGACCAATAAATATATCCTAATCGATAGAATACATACGTGCGGTTAAATTCCCCTGCAAATCTTGATTTGGTAGCAAGTTCGTAAATACGTTTCGCATCTTCCATATTTCTACTTTGTTCTAAAGATTGAGCAAATTTCATTAGATTCTCACCTGCGTTATCAACCAATCTTTCGACAATCGGAGGACCGAAGGATAAATAAAAAGTGGAAACAGCCAACACCCCTACAAGTATTACCAATGCCATTAGTAATGCTAATCTAAATAATGTTGGGAATGTATTTATTATCATTTCGATATTATTGTTTTCTTTTAATGTTGACGCATCTTGTTTTAATTCCATAGGTCAATCCTCACTGTTCTTGCTTATTCAAAAAAGGTGCTAAAAACTGTTCCAAACTTTTCACCGTGCTTGAGTTTGGTGGCAAAGATTGTTTTAGCGATTGGTATTCAAATTTTGCTTCCGCAATTTTCTTCTGCTGTGCTAATGTCTGTATAAGTAAAGCACGTGCCTGGGTGTTATTTGGGTCTACTTGAAGTGCGGACTGTAATTTTTCTTCTGCTTGGGCATACTGTTGTTTTTTATACAAAATTTCAGCCCACGAATACATAACTCTCATTTGTGTGGTTTTGTTTGTCGATTTACTTGCAAATGGGAAACATGTCAATGCACGTTCATCAAACCGTAATTTTTGATAGATAGTGGCTAAATTTGCATATAATTCTGGTTTCTCGTCGAATTCACGTTTTGTATTGACGTAGAAACTGACCTCTGCAATCCATGCATATCTTAGGACGATTGTTTTGAATGGCTCTTTTTGTTGGGTATCTTTTTCAATACTTGCGATTACGTCACGGGAGAGATTGAGCCAATCTATTTCCTCTTGTGATTTATTTAGCCTTGTAATAAATTCGGGGATATCTTGATTATTTTTAAAGTTCAGCATTAGTTTTTGGAGTTGTTCCAATCTCTGTTCTGCTGGGAACGTTTGAATTACCGCACCCCATGTAGATAAATCATGCGGGTTTAATTTGAGCGTTTCAATAAGTATTCCTGTTGCTTCTTTACTATTATTTGTTTTCCTTAATTTTTCTTGATATATCATTAGTGCAATCTGGGAAAGAGTCGGTGCCATTTTCTTTGCATCTTTTTTAAATCGTGCAAAATTCTTTTCCAGGAATGTAAGGTATTCATCGGGGTAATTTTTCTGTTTCATAATTTGAGCATATCTCGACCAGAGTTCAACATTCGCTGGGTCAATTGCAAGTGCTCGTTGAATAATTTTTGAAGAATTATCATAGTCTTTTAATGTTTGATAAGCTTGAATCATAATTTGGAATAAGGGTAGGCTTTCTTTTAATCCGTTTTCTAATGCTTTATCTGCATATTTGACGAGGTTTTGCATTATTTCTTTCTTTTCTTCATCGGACATTTTTATATAAGCAGTTCTAAAGAATAAGGAGCGAGCCATTCCTTCATAGGCATCTGGATAGAGTTCACAGTATTTGATAGCATTTGAGACAGACAGTTCTGCCTCGTCTAAAATTTTTTCAACGGTCATGCTCAGAGGTTGTTTTGATGTTTGAGCGTAGTATATCCAGTTGAGACAGCATTGAGCACGGGTTGTCCATAGATCTGGATTATATTTATCGCAAGCCAGTGCTTTATCGAAGTATTCCAAGGCAGATTGATGATCATTCCTCATCATATAAATACGAGCAGTAATCTCTGGGAAACGGGCATCCCATGATTTGACACTCATTCCGTTTATAGCATGTTGTGTTGCACGTTCTAAAATACGTTCTCGTGATTGAGCATGTTGGGGACTATCATAGGTTTTAGTCCAATAAATACCACCTTTGGCTCGTTGCAACTGGACTTCCGCAGAGTAATAACGGAATTGCTGAATCATTAGAAGAAAGAATATTACTGCAATAATGGTTGATATTGTTCTTGCTTTTTTTATGTCCAGAGTGAGGGTCTCATCATCGGACTTTACTTGTGTTAATCCAAGGAACAGGAAGAACATAGCACTGGACACAGGAACACGGATATTAAATCCAAAACATGCATCTGTTGCAAATGCAAGGAAAACGGAGGAGAAAATAACACCTAAGATACCATCCGAAGAATCGTTATATTTCTTTGCTAATAGTAAACCACTAATAAAGCCAAGTAGAATCAAACCGTAGTAAAAAATACCCCCAGGGATACCAGCATCAACCATAGCCTCTAATGGGTCGCTATGAACATGGAAATTTCTTTTTCTTGCGATGGTAAACCATAGTTTTTCATATTTTGTCCAATACGGGATGTTCTCATATCGATAATTACCTGGGCCGTAGCCTAAAATAGGCTTGTGCATAATCATTTTGACCGCGCCAAGATAGCCATTAAAGCGGAGATTTAATGAGTTGTCAAATGGTAGGGAGCCATGCGGGTAGCCTTTTGCGAGGAGTCCTAATGCAATAATAATAACTATGACTGCAATTACGACCAAACCTCCACCCCATAATAGAATTCTTTTTACTTCCCATTTCCTTCCCCAGAGACCGTAAAAGAGCATAAATGCAATTGCCATAAATAAGGCGATACGGGCACTTCGCATCCGTGTAAAGTAAAGGTGTGTAAATGTTAATAGAAAACATATTAAATATAATAGGGTCTTTATTAGTGTTGTTTTGAAATTTTTTTTATTTTCTCCAGTTTTTGATTTCCATAGTTCGCGTGTATACAAACAAAGCAGTCCTATTAACGTAATAACAGCAAATAATAGAGCATGCCCAGCAAAGTTTGGATTAGCATAGGTTGAGGGAAGCCCACGATATTCTTCTACGTCTTTGGTTGACCATGGGAAAGGGTCAATTCCCCATTTTTGGAAGAAGCCGTAGATACTCGATATAGCAATGGCAATGGTAACCCATGTCAATATCCAATAGATTTCTTTCAAATTCAAGACATATACACTGACAAACAAAGATATAAAGCAAAGGGTAATCCAGATGTAATATTCATTAAGTGCAAACATTCTATTTCCAGCAAAAAGCAGAGATAGGAACATAAAAAACAGAAAGCCACCTGTAATAAAAAGGAGTGTTTTCTTTATTTGAAATTTGATTTCATATACCCAAGTATTAAAGAGAGTCACTGCTGAAAGAACAAAAACAAAAATAGCCGTTATTAGATATTTAATAGGGGCGGCGGGGTCACCTACAAAGGGACTTAGAGCCAAGACAACCGCCAAAATCCATAAAGGAATCAAAACATATACAACCGCTTTGCGTGATAATAGGTTTTCATAAAAGGCTGTTTGCATCTGTATCCCTGCACTTTTTTGCAGTTTTTCTTTTCTTTCTCCTTCCTTCGTGTTTTCACTTTTTATATTCTTATTATTATCTATATGTTTATCTTTTTCCCTATATCTTCTACCCATTGTTTAATGGCTCCTTTTGGAATGTTTGTTTTATCAGCATTAAAAGAAATCCAATAGCCCATGGATATGTTCTTATCTTTCACCTTCTTTTTTAGAACCAGAACAGAATTTGGAACTGCATTACCAAACTGTTCTGAATACCAACCTTGCATCGGGTCACGAATGCCCGACAAAATTTCTATCGTCTCTTGACCGATAGGATGAATACAAAGGTTTATTTTATCATGATTAATTAACAGAAATGAATTTGTAAATTCAGGAATCAAGTTAGGGTGTAGGTGAATTAGACTTTCTACTGTACGATTATTTTTTGTATGAATCCAATCCCAACATAACATTCCTTGTCCCCGCAACATATACAAGAGTCGTGTATGCGATGTGCCTGTGTAGTACTTAAATCTACCTACGAAAAGGGGCTCTCCATTATATTCTTCCCAATATAACACTTCCGATTTGCCTCTGCGAGCTACACGGAATGTCCCCCAGTATTCCAGTTGTTCTTCACCAGTAACGTAAACTGTATTATGGGCTCGTGTGCTACGTTGAAATTCTCGATATGGGCTTTTGGCATATCCATGGATTCCCGAGTCCACAATAACCCGTTGTCCTTGAATTAATAACTCATAACTCAACTGGTCACAATGTGCATGGGCAAGTTGATAATCGGGTCCGAATGCTCCTGCACGAATGACTAACTCGACCATTGGTTTGCTATGGTTTGGTTTTATAAGATAATAACCTGTAAGAGGGAATGATGTCCTTGCGTTTTGTAATTCTGGGGAAATGGAGGGGGCATTGTATTTTAAGGCGACAGTAAGAATTTTTTTTGGTTGTGGGAAATGTCCAAAGGTAGAATCTCCAAAGAGAGGAATCTCGCCATCGGAGAGAGTCATATTCTGCAAAAAACAAGTCATTTTTGATACGGCTCCCTTCAAATATTCTGGTGGGTTATTGAGAACAGCCATAACCATTAATAGGTCTATTAACACATGGAGATGATACATTGGACATCTTTCATAGTGTCCACCATCCTCCAATATTTGTTCTTTAACTTCCTTTTCCAATTCATTGAGGAATTTAGGTAATAACTCTGGAAAAAATGTTGCAGAACTTATAATAATGCCAGCAAGATTTTGAATAACATGATTTGCTTTTAAGTGATATTCGATAGATTTTGAGAGCCATTTGGTTTGAATAGCTAACGAGTCTAAAATCTCCTTATCGTTCCATTTCCATAAATAAATTGCTAAACACCAATAGCGAATGCGATATGACGTGGGGTAAGGATCCCATCCAACTGTTTTGCCGATAGGATTTGATTTTATCCAATTTTTTATCCACAACTTTGCAAACTCTGCATATTTATTATTAGGAGATTGAAGATAAGCAAGGCAGAGATGCCAAAGAAATTCGAAACTATGAATGCCATACATTGCCAAAGGGGAAATGGAAATGTTCTGTTTTTGTAGGAGACATTCCAATGGAATTGTTTCTCCTGCATACATTACGGCACCTTTAAGGATTTTGTCTAAAATGGGGTGTATATTTTCCTCTACTTCCGCCCATAATTTTGCATATTGTTGGTACCGTTTTAATCTTTCTTTATCCATCTTCATTAGAGGTATATTCGCCTTGTTAAACCATAACCGAATAGGTAATATTTTTCTTATCCGTGTAAAAAAATACCATCCTAACTGTTCTTTTTTATAGTAGGGAATAGTATGAATAATTTTAGGTATTTCTGATAATTTCATTTTGTTCTCGAATAATTAAACTCATTTATTTTTATGATTATGCATGATTCTTTTATAATACCACCATCTATTGTATATTGTTTTTGGTGTTAAAATCTTTTTGGGACTAATTAAACGCAAGGAAGGATAATCTTGTTTTAATGAAAAATATTTGGGTAGTTATAGGCACACGACCTGAAGCTATCAAAATGGCTCCTGTTGTGCGTGCTTTGCAAGAGATGCCTGATATATTTCAAGTCACTGTGTGTTTAACCGCACAACATCGTGAACTTTTAGACCAGGTGATACGTTCGTTTTCATTGCCAGTACATCATGACTTGAACATCATGACGCCTGGGCAGAGTTTAGAAGATATTACTTCACGTATTCTAAAGAATTTATCCTCTTTATTTACAGAAAACAGACCTGATACTGTTCTTGTTCATGGTGATACTACCACAACTTTGTCTGCTGGATTATCTGCTTATTATCATAAGATTCCGATTGGACACGTTGAAGCGGGGTTACGGACGTATGATAAGTATCATCCATTTCCAGAAGAAATGAATCGACGGCTTGTAGATGCGATGGGTGATTTTTTATATGCACCGACAGAGCAATCTAAGAAAAATTTACTTTCTGAACATATAGAGGAGGAGAGGATAATCGTTACTGGGAATACGGGGATAGATGCTCTTTTATATATTGCAGGGATGCCATATCAATTTAACAATAAGCAGTTAGAGACATTAGGGAAGGAGCGTAGATTGATTGTTCTGACCGCTCACCGACGGGAAAGTTTCGGAGAGCCTATGGATGAGATTTTCCAAGCAGTTGCTGAATTGGTGGATAAGAACGATGATATTGAAATACTATTTCCAGTGCATCCGAACCCGAATGTCAAGGCATCTGCGGAAAAGTTTTTACATAATCATGAGCGAGTCATTATTATGCCCCCTCTTGATTATGTCCCATTTGTTCACGTATTGAAGAAGTGTTATCTCATACTCACAGATTCAGGTGGCATTCAGGAAGAGGCACCGTCTCTTGGTAAACCTGTACTCGTATTGAGGGATGTAACTGAACGTCCAGAAGCAGTACAGGCTGGGACTGCTTTATTGATAGGACCACACTTTGAACGGATAGTCGAAACGACACAACGGTTACTTGACGACCATGAGATGTATCAAAAAATGGCGAGTTGTATCAATCCGTATGGTGATGGAAACGCTGGTAAACGAATTGCACAACATCTGTCAGAAACATTGAATATATAAGCAATACAAGGAGTACCTTATGGAAACTGTATGTATTTTAGGTTTAGGTTATATTGGCTTACCGACAGCAGGAATGCTTTCAGCAAGTGGTTACAAGGTTATAGGTGTTGATATTTCGGAGCGAGTTGTAAAAACGATAAATCGTGGAGAGATACATATTGAGGAGCCAGGACTGCAAACGATGATTAAGGCGGGTGTTGCCTCTGGCAAACTCCAGGCACAAACAGAACCAGCACAAGCAGATACTTTTATAGTTGCTGTGCCTACCCCTATCACAGAACAAAAAAAAGCGGATATGGAGTTTGTTAAATCAGCAGGGATGAGCATTGTCCCGTATCTTCAAAAAGGGAATCTGGTTATACTTGAATCTACATCTCCACCTGGAACCTGTAAAAATTTGCTTACACCTATTCTGGAGAAATCAGGATTAAAAGTAGGTCGGGATTTGCACCTGGCACATTGTCCCGAACGAGTGTTGCCAGGCAAAATTCTTCATGAACTAATTCACAATGACCGCATTATTGGCGGTATTACGCCTGAATGCGCAGAGAAGGCAAAAAAGTTGTATCGCTCTTTTGTGGAGGGAGAAATATTTCTTACAGATGCGACAACAGCGGAGATGGTTAAACTTATTGAGAATACATATCGAGATGTAAACATTGCCCTTGCAAATGAAACAGCCATTCTCTGTGAAAAATTAGGTATCAACTTTTGGGAAGTAGCAACATTGGCAAATCATCATCCCCGTGTTCATTTGCACAGTGCTGGTCCAGGGGTTGGTGGTCATTGTATATCTGTTGACCCATGGTTTCTGGTCGAAGCGTTCCCTGAAGATACACAAATTATTCACACAGCCAGAAAACGGAATGATTCGATGCCTGCATTTGTAGTTCAGAAAATAGAAGCGATGACAAAAAATATTGATAACCCAAAAATTGCCCTATTAGGGCTGGCATACAAAGGGAATGTCGATGACATTCGGGAAAGTCCGTCTTTACACATATACAGTTTGTTAAAATTAAAAGGTTACTCTTTAACAGTTCATGACCCTCATGTAAAACATTCACCAATACCATTATCCTCGTTAGAAGATACATTAAACGGTGCGGATTGTATGGTTATTCTTACAGCCCATAATGAATTTAAGTCTATAGACCCTGAAAACGCAGGTAGACTTATGAAGAGCAGATGTGTTTTAGATACACATAATCTTTTCAATCGTTCCGAGTGGGAAGACAAGGGATTTCAAATTTCAACTTTGGGAGTTGGCATTCAACCTTAATGGAGATAATAATATGAGCAAACAATGGGGCGGTAGATTTGAGGAAACGACAGACCCGACAGTAGAAAAGTTCACTGCTTCTGTTCACTACGATTCACGTCTGGCTTTATATGATATTCAGGCAAGTATTGCTCACGCACGAATGTTAGGTAAACAGAAAATTATTTCAAATAAAGATGCCCAAGCCATTATTCAGGGTTTAGAAACTATTCGTAAGGAAATAGAACAAGGCAAATTTCGTTGGGATTCCACATTAGAAGATGTGCATACAAATATCGAGCATTCGCTTATTCAAAAAATTGGTGAATGTGGTAAAAAATTACACACTGCACGGAGTAGAAATGACCAGGTTGCTACAGATATCCGATTATGGTTGAGAGATGAAATAGATATAATTATTGGACAAATTAAAGATTTTCAAAAGGCATTTATTCATTTTGCAGAAGAAAATTTGGATGTCATCATTCCAGGTTTTACACATCTACAACCAGCCCAGCCTGTCTTATTGGCTCATTATGCATTAGCATATTTTGAGATGTTACAACGGGATAAAATTCGATTTAAGGAATTACAACCACGAGTTAATACATTGCCATTAGGTTCAGCAGCCCTTGCGGGAACTCCTCATCCGATAGACCCTATGACTGTTGCTAAAGAGTTAGGGTTCAAACAGATTTGCGAGAATAGCATGGATGCGGTTTCAGACCGTGATTTTTTGATTGAGTTTTGCAGTTATTGTGCTATTCTTATGATGCATCTATCCCGTTGGTGTGAAGAATTAATTATCTGGTCATCACCGATGTTCGGATTTATAGAGATTGGAGATGCATTCACCACAGGCTCCAGTATTATGCCACAGAAAAAGAATCCCGATGTTGCAGAACTTACCCGTGGAAAAACAGGGAGAGTTTATGGGCATCTTGTCTCGTTATTAACCTTAATGAAAGGGCTACCTCTTACTTATAATCGGGATTTACAAGAGGACAAGGAGGCAGTTTTTGATACAGCAGACACGGTAAAAAGTGCTTTATCCGTATGCTCAAAGATGCTGTTATCTATCAACGTAAAAAAAGACAATATACAGAAAACTCTTGATTTGGGTTATATGGAAGCGACAGACCTTGCAGATTATTTGGTAACAAAAGGCGTTAGCTTTCGTGATGCTCATGCTATTGTCGGCAAGGTTGTTCTATGTGCCATAAAAAACAATAAACCATTACGGAAACTGACATTAGACGAATATAAAAAATTTTCACCTCTGTTTGAAAATGAATTATATGATATTATTCAACCGAAAGCTATTGTATCACGTCGCAATTCGCCTGGTGGGACAAGTCCCAATCAAGTGAAAAAAGCATTGAAAAAAGCCCTAAAAAAGATTGAAGGCTCTAAGTAATAAAAATCTATTTTAATCCCATAACACTCATATTACATGTTGCTTATTATCGGTTAAAGATAAGGGGACACATAACAATGAATAAAAGAAGAACATTAGTTGCTGGAGGCGTTGTTATAGATAGGAACGTGAATGTCCTTGTGTTAGAGCGAGACGTTTTAAGAGATAATGGTTGGATTCATGAAGTTCGTCTTCCTAAGGGACATGTTGATAAAGATGAAACCCATGAGCAATGTGCAAAACGTGAAGTGGGAGAAGAAAGTGGTTACTGGAATGTAGACATCATTGCTGATTTAGGATATGACCAAAGTGAATTTGTGTTTAACGGGGAACAAATTATACGTGATGAACATTACTTTTTGATGCAAGGAGATGCGAAGCAACCATGCAAACCATGTCCAACAGGTGAGGAGGAGGCAAGATTCAAACCAATGTGGGTTCCAATTGATAAGGCAGAAGAAATGATAACTTATCCGACAGAAAAACGATTTGTTAGACGTGCCAAAGCATGGCTACAAATGAAGAAATATATCTGAACTCCCAACAAACACAATTGGGAAGATGATAAGAATAAATTTCAGTTTGAACTTTTAAGAATCACATGCACTTATTTGTGTTTAATCTTTTTAAGTTTTTACATTTTAGGTGTTTGAAGCATTTGTTGTAAAGTGGGTTATTGTTTCAAATAATTGATAAGTTGTTCGGTACTGATGGGAATTTCCTTAACACAACGGAAGCCTATAAGTGGGGAACGTGTATCTGGTTCGGCACTTTGTTCGTGCGTAAGTCCAGTAGCAGGAGAGGTAAAATTACTACCCATTACTATTCTTGAGCACAAGATATCCTCTTCAGGACACTCTGGGTCTAAGGGAGTTCGTGTCCATTCAGATACATTCCCAAGCAAATCATAACAACCCATAGGACTTTTATCCTCTGGATATGATTTTACTGGTTGAGGAGCGTTTTTAATATTGTTGATATTCGCGGAGTTTTCTTTCCAGGTATCACCCCACGGATAAGTCTGCTTTATATCTCCTTGAGCAGACCGAAGCCATTGTAGCACAGTTGGCAAAGTTTTTTGATAATAACTCGCATACGCCAGGGCATCATAATAGGTTACCATCGTAACAGGTAGTTTGCCTTCATTGCTTGCTTGTATATCAAATCCAGGGGATGGAGGTGGTTCCCATGAAATAGAGCTTAATCGGCAAAAATTATTAAAGTCATCATTGGTAACTTCACTTATGTCCATAAAGAAAGCAGGGATAATATACGTTTGGCCTTTCCATGTCACATTACCTTCTGGGATAAGAACCATGCCTTGATGTTCACAGAATATAGCGGAGAGGTAGCGGGCACATGAACATAATAGTTCAAGAGGGATGTTTTGTTTCGTGTCCATCTTGGTTTTAATCTGGGTTAGTAGAGGTTCTGCCCAGTTTAAATACTGTTTCACCTCGTCATTAAATTCTGCTTGTTCTCCTGCTCTATTTGCAAGACGAAACAAAATTTTTATGTATGATTCTACTGATTGTTGTTGAGGTTCATTTAGTAATAGTTGGTCAGAAATTGTTTCCACTTCTTGTGCCGATATACTTGCACGGTATCGTTCTGCAAAAAACAGACCACCAGCACAAAACAACAGCACAATTGAAAGGAGTATCCAACCTATTGCCCGAGATGAAAAAGTTGGAATCCACGGTTTTAATTTTTTGGTAGGTTTTGAAGAAGATGATGATATTGTCGTTTCTTCCCCAGCAAGCACTAAATTTTTCAACGGTTCCAGTGCTTTTCTTAATTCTGTGGCACTTTGGAATCGGTCTTTTGGGTCTGGTTGAATACACTTCTCAACAATTTTATCTAACTCTGGGGGGAGTTCTTTTACTAATTCAGAAGCAGGTTTCGGGATACCCGTGGGGATTTGCCCTGTCAGGACTTCGTATAACATAATCCCACAACTATAAATATCAGAACGGGCATCTACATCACGACTGTTTCGGACTTGTTCTGGAGACATGTAAAATGGTGTACCCATCACGACCGAAACACCAGTAAGCCTTGTATCTGCCATCAATTTGGATATTCCAAAGTCCATCAATTTTACGACATTTTGTGAGGTGACCATTACATTTTCGGGTTTAATATCGCGGTGGACTGTAAATTGGTGTGCATATTCCAGAGCAGAACACAACTGGTCAAAATAAACTAAAATTTGTTTTAGAGGAAGTCTCTGACCAGGCAATAGGCCTTCCAGAATACCTCGTAATGATTTACCATCTAAATACTCCATTGAGATATAAAGGATATTCCCAGCGATACCTATGTCATGAACACGCACAATATTTGGATGAGATAGTTTCCGAGCAATACGTGCTTCATTTAGGAATCGGTCAACTATCATGGGGTCTTTAGCAAATTGGGGCAGTAATAATTTTAGGGCTACCTCTTCTTTTAGAGTATTATCAAAAACTTTGTAGATACTACCCATTCCACCTCTGCCGATTAATTTAATGACGGTATAACGATTGCTAAATGTTTCTCCCCGATGAAGGGTGCCTTGCTGTAATCCTGGTGTGTTAAATTCGTGAGATGAAGACTGCCTTTTCTTTGAATCGGAGGAGGCTGGGTCTATTTTAACAATTAGTAAAGGAGAACCACATTTTTGACAATGGCTGGTTCCAGTTGGGTTAATATGACTACACTTTGAGCACTTTACCTGCGACATATATTTGTATTCATCCGTGCTTCAATTTCTCTTTATTTAATTATACACATAAACGGTGTGTCTAATAAATATTATCTGGAATTTAACGGTTGCAATAATGAATTTTTATAAGTTCGAAAAACGTATAAGGGTCTGTGAAGATAACCTTGTTTGTCTTCTGAGAGGTTAAGTCTATAACGCTTTTATGCCATGATGGAGATTTTAAGATTGTGCGAATAAACTTAAAATTAGGCAATGGTCTATTTGTGTACGAGGCTAAGATTTCAGAAGCCTTTTCTGGTGGTTCGTTCAAATCAATTCCCATACGCACATACGGTAGTTTTTTATCATAACAACCTACAGGGGGTATTTTTTGAGCCACAATACCATCCTTTGAGAATATAGAGTATGCTTCAAAACCTTCATCGGTGATTGGAGGTGCATACCCATCAATAATAAAACCCGTTATTGTCAGGTCAAATCGTTTTCCATAATATAAATTATGTCTTGTCCATGCATCCCAGCCAGAGGGGATATTAGGTTCCCGATGAATAGCGGTAAGCATGCCTGGATTTAGATAACCTGCACCACAATCACCATAGACAAACCAGTCGTTAGATGTTGCATGTGTTCGGACGTAATCAAAGACATGAGGGACACGACGAGACAAGTTCGGATTGAATGGCCAAATGCATGTAATAGCCCCATGGGCAGGGTCTTGCCACCACTCTGGCACCTTTTGATATAACCAAGCGGAAGAGTCAAAATCACCCATGTAAAAGCAGATATAAACATTGGGCAATACATTCCCTTTTTCATCAAGATAACCTTGTTGCCTCATTTGTTCATGTGTCGGTTTCGGGTTCTGGGGGTAATAATCTTTTAATGGATAATGTTGATAAAAAGAGGCATTTGCAAGCCCAGCAAGGCCTAATGCGTCTGCGTCTAAAATGGCGTTGTAAGCGGAAACAAATTTTACCAGTTCCCATTCTGTAGGAACACCTCCATGCTGACCACCTGCTTCACCTTCATTAGTATATTTCCATATCCATGGAACAAAGCCTCCGATGTGGAATACTTCTCCTTTTGCATTTTGATACATACTTTGAAGCAGTTCCCTTAACACCACTCGGTCTGAACCTGATATTTGTTCTGGCTCATCTATTGTTTTTTCATCTTCCCAAATACCTAAATCAAAAAAGAAGGCACGTCGCGAGATAAAAAAGTCGTGATTCATAATTGTCGAATTTGGGAAAGAGGCACTCCAAGGTTTTTGAAACCAGTAGCCATCGATATAATATGCCATAAACTCAGGACTACATAATCCCGTATCCAGAAACTGTTCCTTTGCCCATAGATAACACTGTGCTTTTAAGCTTCCGTTGGCTTTTTCGGGGAGGTGTTGAGGACGAACTTCATGTTTAAGAGTATTGGTCTCTGGTTCGATAAGCCAATAGGTGTTTTGAGTAAAAGACATACCAGAATTCATTACCTTAGTAAATACGCTATTTTCATCAGGGTCATATCTTAAACATAATCGATTTTCAAGTCCTGCAATAATGCTTGCTAAATTTGATGTTGGTGGAAATTTTTCTGAGTAAATAACAACTCCATGAATAAACGGTTCAAATAATTTTAGCAATTCAAACCAATTCCCTACTTTTTCAATTTTGGCACTTTCCAACCAACTACCGGATTTTGTCAGTTCATTCCACCAAAAATCATCCGCATCTTTCAGGAAACGAACGAACAACCGAGGTTCTGCACGATTGACAATCCCTTGTAAAGATGCTAATACATGTCCTGTGTCCCAGATTTCCTTTGTATTTTCCTCTACTTTCAATTCTTTTCCATGTGCCCATGTAAAATCGTAATAGTAGATATTTGTTCCTGTTAATACAACACAAAGCATGACAGAAGAAATAAAATATGACATGATAAAAACTTTCTTACAAATTGAAAAGGGTCGTTTTTTTATTTTATTTCGCGAATTCGTATATTTCGGAATTCAACCTGAGAGCCATGTCCAAGTAAGGCGATATGGCCTGAGGTATTTCGTAAACCGAGGTGGTCTTTCTCATCGGGGGTAGGTTTACTTGCTAACTCATTTAGATTTGCTTTCAAAATTTCAACGCCATTGACACGAACAGATATATCCATTCCTTGAAGCACGATTTCTTCCTGATTCCATTCTCCACATTTTTTTAATGGAGCAGGTTTATCTGGCGGTAACACGCCATAGATAGCCCCATGATATTGATATGGCTTTAAGCCACGACTTTCAGGTGCTGTATCATCAAGGATTTGTATTTCCATTCCATCGTATGCGGCGTGTTTCATATATGGCACACGTAGGCCAATCCCATTATTGGCTCCAGGCGTTAGTTTAAATTCAAAACGAAGTATGAAATTTGCATATTGCTTCTCTGAGAATAGATTTAGATGACACGTGGGCAGACACACTAATTTGCCGTACTTTGCGGAGAAACCTTTTGTATATCCGCTCCAACCTGTGAGGTCTTTTCCATTAAAAATAGGCACAAATTGATTGTCATCTTCATAGGTCACAGGCAAGATATTCGTGGCTTTTCTACAACGTTCTATATGCTTATTTATCGTTTCTTTCACAGCCTCGTCAGTAATGGCATTAAGTATGTTTTCCAAATATGGAATTAAATCCTTCCCGACTAATCCATTTTCATTATTCTTATCAGGTAGAG
This sequence comes from Candidatus Hydrogenedens sp., assembly GCA_035361075.1. Classification (NCBI taxonomy): domain Bacteria; kingdom Pseudomonadati; phylum Candidatus Hydrogenedentota; class Candidatus Hydrogenedentia; order Candidatus Hydrogenedentales; family Candidatus Hydrogenedentaceae; genus Candidatus Hydrogenedens; species Candidatus Hydrogenedens sp. The sequence continues at coordinate 21,623 of DAOSBX010000019.1, forward strand.
CAATACGAAGTAATGTTTTATTGGCAACTTCTGAAAAGGCGGGGTTCTTTGTATATGGTGCAACGGCGATAAACGCCTCTGTTGTATGTATTCCTCCAAGAATATTAAACATATCGTTAGCGTTTTCTGGGACAAGTTCAATACCTTGCTGGCATAGCCATATTTTTTCATCAATGGCTAATCCGTTTAATGAAAGGAATCGGATAAAAACCTTCCATGCCTCATTTTTATATGGATGATTTGGATTGGCTCGGAAGAATGTTAGTATCTTTTCAGATGGTTCTACATTTTCCCATAAAGCAAGGGCAGACAAAGCATTTTCTATCTTTGTTTTATTCTCTTCTTTTTGGTGCGGTAGATTTAACCATGAAAAGACAAAATCTTCTCCCATCTTGTCTCCGACTTTCGCAAGAATAGAAAGTAAAGTGGGATATTGTTCTGGTTTTGATTTTTCTATTATTGCGATAAGCGGTTTACAACGGTCTTGGTCTTCTTCTCGCTTTAATATCTGGACGATAGCATCTGCATATTCCTCTTTTTGAGAATTTTTCGGGTTCATTACCTCTTTCAGCAATATATTTACTTCCTTTTTAGTGCCCATATTGCCCAGAGCATCAAATGCGGATTGTTGAATTTTCATATCTTTATTCCTGGTCTGTTTCCAGGCAAACTTAAAATATTTCGTTGCCTGCCGTTCGGAGAGGATATTTAACGCAGTAACAAGTTGCTCTCCTTTTAATTTCTTCAACATAGAACCGATATGGGACTCCGTTTCCTTCGGTTCTGTCTGAAGTAATGCTTGTTGAAGGGCTGTTAGTTCTGACCTTTCCTGTGCATTTGCAAGATGTTTAACAAGATTATCTATTGATTTGCTTTTATCTAAACGAACCAATGTTTGTATCGCCTTGATACGCATCTGCACATCGGAATGTTTCAAAACAGGTACCACCGCAGGCAGAAAGAAATCATCCGGACATTGACTTACTGCATCTAAAACTTGGTATAGCTCGTCTCCAGAACTTCTGAGCAAAGCCTCCTTCAAAATATTCTTGCTTTCTTTTGAATTGAGATAGGCTAAGTGTCGTAGAGCCACACCACGAACGTCTCGGTTAGGGTTATATATTTCTCGGGCAAATAAATCGAGAACGTCCTTTGGTGGTGCGTAAGTGAACATCCGCAGAACGGCACATTGAACCCACGAATTATTCTCCTGCTTCGCCTGTAACAAGATTTTCTCCAACATTTCTTTTTGTTGTTGAGTAATACCGTTTTGTCTTATGGTTCTTTCTATTTGTGAGAATAGTAAAGAATATGCTTGCATTCGTGTTCGAGACTCTGATGAATTTAAGTCCGATTTTATTTGTTCATAAAATTTCTGAGAATTTGGTTCGAGTTGCGATAAGGTAATAAGAATTGACTGCCGTACTTCTGAGGATGCAGAGGGTAGAAGTGCTTCTAATGATGGGATTATTTCCGTACGACCCATACCTGCAAATGCCTGTATAATCCCCAGCTGACATCTCCCTTCTGAATGAGGAAGTTGTTCTGCAAGCTGTTGGAAAGACACATCGTTATTAATAGTTTCTAAGGCACGTATTGCATAGTCACATAAGTCCGTATCACCAAGATACTCTGTTATTGCATCAACGGCTAATGGATTACCCAGAATTTGAAGTTCACTTATAAGAAACGCTTTAATTTGTTTATCTTGAATTTTACGTAATGCTGTAGCATAGGCTTTTGCCAACATATTTTGTGCGTCTATCGGTTGAGTTGATGCATAATTCACAAGCATACGCACCAGCAATCGAGCATTCTTATCATCTCCTTGAGGTTTAATATAACCGCAGATACCAATAATAGCGGGCTCGCCCTGCTGAAATATCTCTGCACATAAATTATTTGCCTCTGCAAGAGAAATGTTCCCAGCCTTCTCAATCCATGTTTCAATCTCGGCTCCGTTAGAAATTGAAATAAAAATTAATAATGTTATTATTAGTGTGAAAAGTATTCTATAAAGCATTTTTTAACCTCCTTATACTTGTAAAGTCCAAGGTGCACGCATTGGTTGGTCAACTAAACGATTGGCTTCTTCATCATCAATAAATAATTGTTTAACAGGGTCAAATCGGAGACTTCTTCCTAATTGCATAGCAATTTTTGCCAGATTCACAATCGTACATGAACGATGTCCATTACTTTCATTTAATGGGAATTTCTCACGGGTACGGACAGAATGAGCAAAATCACAAGGTAGAGGTTCAGGATTAGGTAAAGATGCCAACTTTTTCTCAAAGCCAGGAATATCAGACTTTAATCCGGGATACAGTTTCCCTTTTGGTCCTTCGATATAAGGCAAGCCTGGTTTTCCTTCACCATCGAGAACGATTTCACATCCATCTTCATACCGTAACCGAATCCAACGGAAAGAACTCACCGCATCGGGATGTTGCGGTGGTGCATCTACTTCTATTTCGATTGGGCTGGTATCATCCTTTCCTAATAAGTATTGAACTGGGTCGAGATAATGCTGTCCCATATCTCCTAAACCACCTCCGTCATAGTCCCAATACCCTCGAAACGTTCCATGAACTCGATGTGGATGATAAGGCTTATATGGGGCTGGTCCAAGCCAGAAATCATAATCTAATTCAGTAGGGACAGGTTGTGGTTCTATATTGGTTAAGCCAGACCAGAAAAACTTCCATGTAAATCCTGTAGATTCCCCTACATTTACTTTTAATGGCCAACCTAACATTCCACTATCAACAACTTTTTTTATCTCATAAGCAGTTGTTCCAAATCCGTAGAACGTGTCTTTCATTCGAAACCATGTGTTTAATCGGAAAATACGTCCATATCTCTGCACTGCCTCTACCACTTTTTTACCTTCTCCGATAGTTCGGGTCATTGGCTTTTCACACCAAATATCTTTTCCAGCTCGGGCTGAATCTACTGATATAATGGCATGCCAGTGTGGAGGTGTTGCGATATGGATAATATCAATATCTTCACGGGCAAGTACCTCTCGATAATCTTTATAGCCTTTAACATCAGGTCCTGCTTTTTGAAGTGCATTTTTTAAGTGATTTTCATCAACATCGCAGACCGCAAGCAGTCGAGCACCTGGGTAATCAATGTGTCCCATACCCATTCCGCCAACGCCAATAATTGCACGAGTCAACTCTTCGTTTGGCGAAGCATACGCTTTACCACCTAAGATTCGGCGAGGTAAAACCATAAAGCTAAGTCCAGCTGAACCTGCTATTTTTAGGAATTGCCGTCGCGTTGTTTTCTTCAATGACATAACTTTTCCTCCAACAAATCAATAACTAAATTTATATTATTTTGAAAGGTTCTCTTATTATGAAAAATTACTATCGTTTAATACAAAATACAAGTTGCTTTATCTAAAAAGAAATAAATTCAAGGTGCCAAAAAGGTCTCCAATTCTATTTTTTTCACGTATGAAATAATAATCTGCATTGAAACATTTATATTATAAGAGTTAAAATATAATGTTAAATATTATTTACTAATTTTTAGAATTCACAGATTTTATTTAATTTATTGAAATTAAAACTTATATTTTTTTAAGGAATAGCAGTTGAAATATCTTATTCTTGTAGGAGATGGGATGGCAGATTATCCCCTTCCTGAATTAGAGGGGAAAACGCCATTACAGGTAGCGGAAACTCCTGCCATGGATGAAGTTGCATCCCGTGGCATGTTAGGACTTTTTTGTCCCATTCCTGACGGACTTCCCCCAGGAAGTGATATAGGTAATCTTTCATTATTCGGTTTTGACCCACGCACCTGTTTTACAGGTCGGGCTCCTTTAGAAGCGGCAAGGCAAGGGATTCGACTCAATCCGACTCAGGTAGCTTTCCGTTGCAATATCGTATCACTTCAAAATGGGAAAATGCGGGATTTTACTGCGGGACATATTCCTACAGACAAGGCAACTATCCTGATTAAAGATATTGGCGAGGTAATAGCGAAAGAATTTCCAGTAAATTTTTATCCTGGGGTAAGTTATCGGCATCTCGCAGTAATTGACACAGGAGAAGATTTTACAGTAGAAGATTTGGAGAAAACGGATTGTACACCACCTCATGATATTACCGACCAGAGTTGGCAAGATTTTTTGCCTAAAGGACCGTGTGGTTCTTTGTTACAATCTATCATGACAGAATCACAAAAATTACTTCCACAACATCCTATTTCTCAAGAACGGGTCCAGCATGGCGAACCGGAACCGAATTCGTTTTGGCTCTGGGGACAAGGTAGAACACCACAAATAAAGACATTTAAGGAGATGTTTAACCTTCACGGGGTCGTTATTTCAGCAGTTGACCTTGTAAAAGGCATTGGGATTTGTGCTGGTTTGGAGTCGATAGATGTTCCTGGGGCAACAGGTTGGATTGATACCAATTACAAAGGTAAAATTGAAACCGCTTTAGACGCTTTGGCGAGGGTTGATTTCGCTTTTGTTCATATAGAAGCACCAGACGAATCAGCACATCAAGGAGACTTAAACCTTAAGATAAAAGCCATTGAGGATTTTGATAAGAATATTGTTCGACCTGCATTAGAATTTGTAAAACATTCTCCAGATGAGATTCGATTATTTGTTGCCCCTGACCATATTACTGCTTTGTCTACTCGAACCCATGCCCCTGGACCTGTCCCATTTGCTATGTGCGGACCTGGTATCGAATCCTACGGAATGAGTGAATATCATGAATTCTCTGCAAAGGGCACAGGAATAATTTATACGGAAGCTCATGAACTCATTAAACACTTTTTGCTGGGTTCACCTTTTTACATAGGAAAAAACATCACTTCCTAAAACCCACCTTAGTAAATAATTAATTTCATATAACTTACAACATTTATATTAATATACAATACAGAAATGGAGATTTAATATATGAACAAAGTCACAAATAAAGAAACGATTGAGATATATGATACGACTCTACGTGATGGGGCACAGGGACCAGGTATCAAGTTTTCTATGGATGACCAGATACGGGTACTTCATGCTTTAGATGAGTTAGGAATTCATTATATCGAGGCAGGACAGCCTGCATCTAACCCCAAAGCGGAGATTATTTTTAATAAAGCAAAACAACTAAACTTAAAAAATTCTAAGATTGTTGCTTTCGGAAGTACTCGACATCCGAAATCTCGTGTCCATGAGGACCCTAATATAAATGCTTTACTTCGTGCGGAAACAGAAATTGTTACAATTTTTGCTAAATCGTCTGCAATGCATGTCCAAGAAGTCTTAGGTGTATCGCTGGATGAAAATTTGAAGTTGATAGAAGAGTCGGTTTCTTACTTAAAGAAGCAGGGCAGAAAGGTTTTTCTCGATGCTGAACATTTTTATGATGGATACGACCTAAACGCAGAATATGCCATAAAGACATTGAAGGTGGCAGTTGAGTCTGGAGCAGATTTATTAGTTCTCTGCGATACCAATGGTGGTCATTTACCCCATCAAATAGAATCCATTACCGAATATATACATAATGTCCTTCCTGAAGTGCCTTTGGGGATACATACCCACAATGACACAGGTTGTGCAGTTGCCAATAGCATCTCTGCAGTATGTGCAGGTGCAAGACATGTGCAAGGGACTATAAACGGTTACGGTGAACGCACAGGAAACGCAAACCTTTGTACGCTTATACCCAATTTGCAATTTAAGATGGGGTTCTATGTTATCAAAATGGAACAAATGAAAAAACTAACCTACACGGCACATCTGATTGCTGAACTTGCAAATGTATCTCCGAAAGATTCTGACCCTTACGTAGGACGTGATGCCTTTACCCATAAAGCGGGAATGCATGCCGATGCAGTCCGAAAGGCAAAGTCCAGTTATGAGCATATCGAACCTGAATGGATTGGCAACTTTACACATATCGCGGTCAGCGAACTTTCTGGGAGAGCAAATCTGATACAAAAAGCCAAAGAACTTGGGATTGAACTGGATAAAGACAGTCCCCAAGTACGGAAGCTTCTTCAACGAATAAAAGCCCTCGAAACAGAAGGATATGAATTTGAAGGGGCAGATGCATCCTTTGAATTAGAACTACTGAAAACATTAGGGATGTATAAATCATCATTTTCTGTACTGAGTTTTCATTCACGGGTAAACCAATGGGCAATGGACCGACATGCTGAGTGCGAAGCCACCGTAAAAATCCAATTACCAGACCAATCCATTGTTCACACCGTCTCCAATGGTGACGGTCCTGTCGATGCATTAAATAATGCTCTACGTAAGGCACTTGAACCTTATTACCCTGAATTGAAAAATGTTCACCTTGAAGATTATAAGGTCCGTATCTTAGACGGGCAACGAGCCACAAAGGCAAAAACGCGAGTTCTTATCGAATCCAGCGATGAAACCCAGCAATGGTGTACGGTAGGTGTATCTGAAAATATTATAACCGCATCATTTACCGCTCTCATTGATAGTATTGAATATAAATTATATAAACATGCACAACGAAACGGGACACAAACAAAAAAGGGACAAGAAGAGTCATCATTGAAATCATAATTTCTGTTATGATGATAATAACTTTTTGGATTCTTAGTCCGTTGTAATTCATGTAGTATCTTTATTAGAGGAACAATCTATGGATGATGAGTCGTATATAAATTACTTTTCTATATTGGGTCTTACGGAAGATTGTAAAACAGGGGATGTCCGAAAGAACTATAAAAAAATGATGAAAGATTTAATCATGGAAATACATGCCACAGAAGTGACTCCAGACCGACTTGACCAATATTTATTAAACATGGCAAAGTTAAATGTGGCGTTTTATATCCTCCGTGATGATGAACGACGTGAAACATACATAAAACATCGTAAAAAAGTTATTGAACTGGAAAAACAATGGCGAGATGCTGGAGAAAAAGACCCAAATACCCCAGAAGCAGACCTGCTACGTCGTGAGTTTGACCGTGTGTTGAGAGATTTTCTGACGAAATATATGGAAGAAATGGTATTAGAAGCAGGTCGTGATAAAGAGTGTGTTGAAACCAGCAATTGGGATCCTTTTCATGAACGTCATGCCAGTCGCGTGTTACGTCATTACCGCCAAAAACTTTACTCACAAATTCATGAGCGATTACCATACTATGATGTGACCAAACCTATTATCGATTGGACAGAACGTGAAAACATTGTGAAACAAATGCTCCAGGAAGAAAAGGCATAGGTTATGGCTAACAAAACTACACAAACTAAAAAAGTAGTAGAACAAGAGATGATAGATCTTGCTTTGGCAAAAGCCATTGCAGATGGTGATATAGTGAATTTTCGGTTTTTATTTTTACCTTACTCACCGCTTCGTGAAGATTCCACAGAAGATATTCATTCTATCAAATACAGCTACTTGCTTCCTTCTGAAGAGGAGGAACAAACACCTGAATTTAAGAAGGCAATGGAATTAGTTTCCCGAGCTGACGTCAGGGAACATGTCCAGCAGGAACTTCGTAAAAAAGGTCCAGCACAATTATCCTCAGACTTGCTATTAGCGTTGGCTGATAATGCAGTCCGACAGGAAAAATTCACATCCGCATCACAGGCCTATGAACTGTTACGAATTCGTAGACGAATGCAAGAATTGTTCTTTGAAGAGGGCGACAAAGAATTAGAAACGGGAGATATTTCTAAAGCGGTAAAGGCTTATTATATTGCATCATCACTGGAATACGATTACAGTGCATTTCCAGAACCTTTGCCAGCAGTGCCACGTTATCAAGACCAGGCTTTGATACTTCACGCTGAATACAAAACAAAATGGAATGAATGCATTGGAAATCTCCCCTTAAACGATTTTTTAAGTGCTGGCTTCAATTATTTATTTTTACTCCCTGAACATGCCAGTAAAATTACAAGCAAACCTATTGATGTCCAGATAACTTTCTTTGTTGAATTAGTGCGGAAAATAGACCCACATTGGGAGATATTTATCCAGCGAGTCCGAGACGTAATTCCTCTGATGGAGGAGTTGTATCATGAACTGAAACAGCGGTTGGAGCATATAGCAGATGGACACCTATGGGAAGATGAGTGGGATGAGGGTATTGACACTGAAAAGTTTCTTCAAATATCAAAAATCCTATTAGGAAGAGAATTGAATAATAAAGAGTGGTGGGCATATTTAAAAGAACTCGCGTATGAACACCCACCAGCAGGGTTATTTATATCCCGACAGATGATAGGCAAGGAGCAGGAAATTATTCTTCCACGATATACTCGGGATAACCCTGTTGTCCCCTTGTTAAACCTTCCGGAATTGCCGATTATTAACGTCTTACAGGTTGGAGAAGTCGGATAAAAGAGGGTTCATAGCGTTCTCTGCAACAAATTTTTGAACAATCAATGGATGGGTTTTTGGCAAATAAGCCTCTACTTCTTTTAAGTCATCCTCACTTAAGAGTGCCTTGACATTTGTAATTCGGAAATCGCAAGGGATGCCACTTTCAAGCAGGATTTTTAATGTCTTTTGAATAGGTTTAACTGAAATGGAGACGCCTATTAGTAATGAATACTTACTCCATGGGGCTTTAATATCTAAAGCACAATAATCTATCAAGTTCCTTTGCAGAAGTTCTTCAACAACCTGCGGATTTGAGCCGTTTGTATCTAACTTCACTTTATAGCCCATCTCTTTTATTTGTTCAATAAACACCACCAAATCTGAATGTATGGTGGGCTCTCCACCTGTAATTACAACTCCATCTAATTTGTCCATTCTTAAATGTAAAAATTGCATGATTTCTTCTTGGGGTATTGGTGATTGAAATAATTCAGGGAGCACTAATGAAGGATTATGGCAGAACGGACATCGGAAATTACACCCTTGTGTAAAAAGGATAGCGGACACACACCCTGGATAATCAGATAGAGAAAAGGGTTGTATACCTCCAATCTTCATTGCCTAAAGAAACCCTCATTTTAAGGCCTGAAATGATATTTTAATCGATTTTATATCTTGTGCGGAGCATAAACTCTGCTTGCTTCCCTTCATTCCACTGTTTCACAGGACGTAGGTAACCGACGACACGAGAATAGACCTCAGTTTCTCTTCCACAGTGTGGACAGGTAGGATATTCTCCACGTATGTAGCCATCCTGCGGACAAACGGTGAAACTTGGACTTAACGTAAAGTAAGGCAGGCTATATCCTTCACAGACTTTTTTGACAAATTGCTTCACTGAATTCGGATTTGCTACCGCTTCACCTAAAAAGATATGCAATACGGTTCCGCCTGTGTACTTTGACTGAAGTGGGTCTTGTAAATCGAGCACCTTAAATATATCATCAGTATAATTCACAGGCAGTTGTGTCGAATTTGTATAAAACGGGGCATACCCTTGCTTAACATGTTCGTCATTTGCAAAGTGAGTCTCTGGGTATCGCTCATAATCAAGCCGTGCGAGACGATAGCTTGTGCCTTCGGCTGGGGTGGCTTCAAGATTGTAGAGATTCCCTGTTTCCTGTTGAAACTCTTTTAATCGATTTCGGATATGGTCTAAAACACGGGAGGCGAACTCAGCCCCTTCCTGTGTCCCGATGTCCTTCCCTAATAGATTTAAACAGGCTTCATTCATACCGACCAAGCCGATGGTAGAAAAATGATTATTCCAATAATGGTTAAATCGCTGATATACATTTCGAAGATAAAACTTAGTGTATGGATACAAGTCATTTTCAGTAAGTCGTTCCAACACCTTCCGTTTTGTCTCTAAGCTTGTTCTCGCTATATTCATTAAGGCATCTAATCGTTCAAAGAACTCGTCCTCATTAGCAGATAAATGTCCGATACGAGGCATATTAATCGTAACAACACCGATGGAACCCGTCAAGGGATTTGCCCCAAACAATCCACCGCCTCGTCGCTCTAAAGCACGTAAATCTAAACGTAACCGACAACACATAGAACGGGCATCACTTGGCGACATATCTGAATGGATAAAATTAGCAAAATAAGGGATACCATATTTCGCAGTAATTTCCCATAACCGCGTGAGCCCAGGGTCATCCCAATTAAAATCTTTGGTGATGTTATATGTCGGTATTGGGAAACTAAAGACACGACCTTTGGCGTCTCCTTCGGATAACACTTCTAAAAAGGCAGAATTAAAAATCTTCATCTCTTCTGCAAATTCGCCATAAGTTGTATCTTGGTATTCCCCACCGATGATTACGGGTTGCTTTGCTAAACTTGAGGGAGGGACAAGGTCTAACGTAACATTCGTGAATGGGGTTTGAAAACCTACACGGGTTGCAACGTTAAGGTTAAAAATAAATTCTTGTAAGGCTTGTTTTACTTCACGATAATCTAACTTATCATAGCGGATAAAAGGTGCCAACAATGTATCAAAATTGCTGAACGCTTGTGCTCCTGCCGCCTCTCCTTGTAATGTATAAAAGAAATTTACAACTTGTCCTAATGCTGTGTGGAAATGCTTGGCAGGTTTACTTTCTGCCTTCCCAGGGGCACCTTGAAAGCCACTCAATAGAAGGTCTTGTAAATCCCAACCGACACAATACACGGAAAGCAATCCGAGGTCGTGCAAATGTAAATCCCCTGACCGATGTGCCTCACGAACATCTGGCGTGTATATTTTATTTAACCAGTAAACTTTACTGATTTCACTTGATATATAGTTATTTAAACCTTGCAGTGAATACGCCATATTGCTGTTCTCTTGGACTTTCCAGTCCATTTTTTCGAGGTAACGGTCAATAAGGTCAACGTCTGCCTTGTTTACCATTTCACGGATGCGAGCATGCTGGTCACGATACAGAATATATGCTTTTGCGGTCTTTTTAAAAGGCGACATGAGCAATACCTCTTCTACTGCATCCTGTATCTGTTCAACTGACGGTGAACTTTCAAATGGTATCGCTTGTAATAAAGCCAATACACGCATCGTCAGCCGACGAGCTATCTCCGTTCCAAACTCTCCTGTGGCTCTACCTGCCTTTAGTATAGCCTGAGTAATTTTGCCCGCTGAAAATGGGACTTGCCTGCCATCTCTTTTTATGACATGTGTAAATGGAACCACATCCGTGAATGCCTCAGCCGAACTCATTTCCCAAAGTTGCATAATAGACGCTCCCTTAATATCTATACGTTAAAATTTAAATACTTTTCTTTTCCGTAATTCATATTTCCACCATAAAAGTAAAACCATAGAGAAAAACCTGTAATTTTACTTTCTCGCCGTGGTAAGGTAAAAACAAAACATATTAAATTTTGAAAGAGAAAAAATAAATTAATTCTTTTATTTTATATAAAATGATACACAATGTCAAGTAGAATTTTATTCCCACTATACAATATATAGTAGATAAGTGGGGTAAAACCTGTTAATATCTGGTTAAAATCAAAGTTAATAACCTGTTAATTTTTTGTGGATAACTTGTGGAAAAGCCCCAGAAACAGGAGTTATCATGAAAAAATAACCAGTAAAATGAGCACTTCCAGTAAGGTTAAAACTTGGATAAAAATGGATTTCTATTCACCAAATGCATCAATTTTAAGGTGTGCAAAAAGTATGTTTTAACAATTTATCATGGTTAAAAAAAAAGAAAAAATGCCATTAAAACAATGAAATAGAAATAAATAATAGGATGTTATACAAGTTATAAAAGGAAAAAAGAATATATGATTGATAATGAAAATACAAAAGAACCTTTGAGCGAAGAAGCATATTATGTTTTAAGATGTCGTGGAACAGAACGCCCATTTTCAGGAAAATACTGGAATCATAAAGAAAAGGGGATTTATGTATGTGCAGGATGTGGAACGAAATTATTTTCATCAGAGCACAAATTTGATTCGGGCACAGGTTGGCCCAGTTTTTTTTCACCAATAGATGACAGAGTCATAGAGGAGGAAGTAGATACAAGCCATGGAATGGTTAGGATGGAGGTTCACTGTGCAAATTGCAAGGGACATCTGGGACATGTTTTTCCTGACGGTCCTAAACCGACATATCAAAGATATTGCATTAATTCCTCCGCTTTAAATTTTATCCCATCGTATAAAAAGGAAGGTAATATATAATTTTAAAGGTATCTCCCCTCTCAAGTTATTTTCTGAATATTGTGTTAACTTCTACTCTCTTGGGTGGTCAAATCACCCATTTTAATTACTGGTATATTTAAATCATTTGCGACATTAAGAATATCATCTCTGCAAGTGAACAAAAGGATTTGATGATTTTCACCTAAGATTTTTAATGTGTTCAATGCCTGACACAATCTGGGATGGTCATAATTAGAGAAGGGGTCGTCTAATAACATGGGTAGATGTTCTTCATGCTGGCTGATTATTTTAATAAATGCGACACGCATAGAAAAGTAGAGTTGTTCAAGTGTCCCCTGACTTAATGATAGTTCTTGAATTGGAACAGCCTTTTTTGTTTCAGGGATAAGTACTTTCAATGTTAAATCTCGTTCTACAATTACTTCTGTATATTTACCATTCGTTAATTTATTAAATAGATGGCTTATCTCATTTTTTAGTAGAGGTGCTATTTTATGATAATAATCAGACGTTATTTGTTGTAATGTTGAGATAGCAAATAAAATTGCTTCTTGTTCTTTCTTCAGTATTCGAAGTTGATTTTCAATAGTTTGTTTTTCTTCTTCAATTTCATTTAAAGGTCTGCTTTTTAGTCTTAAACTGTTTAATTCATCTTGACAGTTTTGTATAAGCTGTTTTACATCCTCTATTTCTTTATTTTTTTGCTCTATGATTTCTTGGAGTTCCCATTCGTTCCCTGCGGGAGTATCTGGTACAAAGTCTTTAACGCGTTCTTCTATCTCATCTAAGGTATCATCTCCGAGAAGCAATTGGAGTTGCGTCTCGGTTTGTTCAATCCGTGAAAATAGGTCGCGAGCATCTTCTGCCATTTTGCACCGTTTTTTCCATTCATCTAAATCTTCAACTTTAGCAAGGGTCAGTAGTTCCTGAATTTGTTCACGTGTCTGGGCTTCCTCTTCTTCATGTTGACGAAGCTCTTCGTTTAGGTCAAGTCGCTTTTTACGTAGTTCTGAAATTTTTACCTTCAATTCCCGATATTGCGATTCCGTTCTATAATATGCCTTAAATGTTTCTGAGGTTATAGGTTCATCTGGCTTTAAAACACCGACCTGAATAAATGCATTGCCTATTTTGTTATAAATGTCTTTTTGAATTTGTTCTTCTATATTACGAATCACCTTTTCTTTATTTAATATATTATCTGAGAGTCTTTGTAATTGTTCTCTTAAATCCCAGAGTTTACGTCGTAAATGTTTTGACGTTTCCTGTTGTTGATGTACCTTTCTGCGAAATGCTTCTATTTGCGTTTCATTTTCCAATGTGAGATTTACCTCTGCGAAACGTGCCTGTAAATTTGCAAATAGCCGTTCGGTACGGGATTTGTTAACTAAAAATAGTTCTTCTGCCCCCCGAAAATGTTTCTGCAGTTCTTCATAATGATTCCTCTTTATAGAATATTCCTCATATAAGCCTTGAAGTTCCCGAGGATGTTGAAGTTGTGCTTTTTTCAGTAACGTTGTAACGGGATGTAACTCAATATATTCACTGGAAGCGATCTTTTGAATCTCCTCTGTTAATTGTATTTGATATTGAGATATTTCTTTTATCATGTTATTAGCATCAAAAATGGATTTGAGAAAGTATATAAAGCCAATCCCGACAAAGAAGAGGAGTAATAGCGATTCTGTTTTTTGGGTTTTAAAGAATAAATAAATAAGTAACAAACCTAATAATAGACATATCACACTCAGGAACACATCCACTGGTTTTCGGGATAAGGTATTTCCTTTTATAACTTCTGCTTGTTGGAGTCGGGTTTCCAATTCTCTTTTTTCTTCCTCAGGTCTATTCTTATATTTCCAATAATCTTCAATAAGTTCTGGTAGATTTGTCACACCCTGAAATAAATCGTCCAGAGGCTTTAATTCTTCTTCTGCAGTAATAAGTTTTTGTTGACTTTCTTTCAATCTCCTCTCACTTTTTTCTGTTTCTATTACTGAATTGTTATGCAGATTAACTACTAAATCCACCTCTTCGTAAAAATCATCCCTTTTTTGAATTGTTTCAGGGAACTCCGAGATAATCTTTTCCGTTTCCTTTATCTGTTCTTCGAGATTATCCTGTTGGTTATAGAGTTCAGCTAATCCACTTTCAATTCGTAATCTGTATTCCCTTAATTCCTCAAATTGTTCCTGATAATTTGTGATAAAGTCGATGGGGGTAAATGATGTTCTATGAAGTTCCAACTCCAAATCGGTAATTTCCTGGGTAATAGATTCTATTTCTTTTTGTATTTTCTGCTTTTGATTTTCACAATGTCCCAAAGTCATTTCCAGTTGAAGCAACTGTGTTTTTTGTTCAATAGGGAAATCTCTAAAGTTGGCATAGGTAAAAGCAAGGGCAGTAAATTCGTCCAGTTTCTCACGAAGAGCCTTCGCATCATTTTTCCTTCGCCATAAGTTGTACATTCTTGTATATTGGATTTTATTTTGAAGTTGTTGTAACTCATTTTGTAGAGACCTTAATTGCTCTTGATAAAGTCTCAATTGATACTTCTTTTCTCTAATCTCTTCTGCAATATTATTTGCTACAGTCACGTCTACTTTTAGTTTCTCTAATTGTTCTTCAAGCACATTTATAGGACGTTTATAAGAACGAACAGTCCCAATGTTATTTAAGTATTCCAGCAATCGGTCAATAATAACTTGAATTGATTGGTCGGCAGTCCCAGTATCAGCCAAACGGATTAAATGTTCCTTAATTTTATTTTCATTATCCGATGAGCCTAAATTTTCTAATGTTTTGGGGCTGATTGTTGCAACCCCAGTAAAGATGTCCCTATTCATCCCTAAATGTACTCTGGCAAAACCAATTTCTCTATTTGGATATACGGGGAATTGGTTCGTAATTTCTCGCATATCCAATCCCTCAAATATACAGACAGAGGGTTCTGTTCCAAATGTGCGTTGTATATGGATAAGAGTGCCATTACTAATCTGGTACACCAAATAGCCTCGATAATCGTTAGTGTGCCAAGGTGTATATTTATAATAATTTTCGGTGAAAGGGGCGTTCTTTTTCTTAGATACCTTTTGACCAAATAACATATCCAATAAAAAATGGAATAATGTTGTTTTCCCACTTTCATTTAAGCCATAGATAAGCTGGAACCCTTCATGAAAATTAACAGGTATATTTGAAAATCTTCCATAACCATAAATATGCCCTTTTATAAATTTCATTTGAAAGGCACCTCTCGTGTTTGTATACAAGGAACCATTAAATCCTGATTATTAATAGCAGTTGTTGTGAGTTGCCTCGCTCTTTTAATTATCTGCTGGGTTTCTAAATCAGGAGCAGATTTAAGTTCTTCTTGAAGAACTTTATAATATTCCGATAGTATCGTGTTATATTCCTCATCTTCTGAATTCATAATTTCTTCAAAGTCAGCGGTTATATCCCACGTAATTAATTCGCACTCACGGGCAAGGTTCTCTATAATGTCAGGTATCGATTGAGCCAACTTTAGAGAAATCAGTTCATCAAAAGAGATATGACACACTCGTGGATTAGGAATCTTCGCTATCTCGTCTGATAATAACTGGAGAACATCCTCCTTCTGCATATTAAAACCATTGAAGGTTATATGAGAGTAATGTGTTTTTTGTGTTTCGATATGTTCTATCTTTGATGTTTCCCATATATTATTGGAACAACGAAACTGAACACCTAACACACCAAAAGGTGGTATATCTTCCAAACAGAGCGGTTCTGGAAGTCCACAATAATATACCGAACATTTTGATGAATGGTAATATTGTCCATACTTATGGTCTTTACCTAAGGCAATGTATGAAATTCCAAAGTCTATATATGTGCCTATCTCTTTATCATGTACAGCGTCATTTTTACTTAATAAAGGCAAATCATACGCAAGAATAATATGATTTTTTTCCTTATCAATAGTCTCTAAATCAGGATAAGGCTCCCCTTGGAAATCAGTATCGCTTACCGCAAAACCGTGAACCACAAGAGGAATAGATTTTGATTCCCACTTTATCCAGTTTGGTTGATTTAACACAATAACATTTTCAGGCAAAGGCTCTAAGAAATATGGGGAATACTTAGACAAAGCATCTGCATTTCCAGGTGCTATTATCACAGGAATAGGTGAGATAGATTCGAAGGTCTTCAATACCCATTTTAAGGTATCATCCGTTATATATTTTGCTTCAAGTAAATTGCCCGCAATTAATAACGCATCTGCATTATTTTCAATCACTTTATTGACTATTTCTGACAAAACATCTCTCTGCCTTTGCCTTTTTATTCTTCCAAAATGAGGATTAGAAAAAGTAGAAAAAGGTCTGTCTAAATATAGATTCGCTGTATGTATAATAAACATCGTTACATTAACCCCATAAAGTAATTACGGAGATATTATATCAATTTGAGGTTCTTCTCTGTTTATAGCATCTTGGAAACCACGATGCCTGAAATATCTAAATACACGACGATATGCATAGTTTAGGGTTCTCGAATCCTCTGGAAATTTTTTGCAAATTTGATGATAATAGGGAACGACTAAAGAATTAAATATACGAGTATAAAGAGGTTGATATAACCTGTAATGTTCAATCACTTCATAACTGTTCGGAAATATTCGCATGAAACATCCCATCGAATAGCCTCGCCGATAATGATATTTACATATATTAAAATAACTACTCCCTGTCCAAATCCAACAGAGTGCTTGCTCATCAATCTGAAGTGGAACATCTGCATCTTGCAATCTCTGAGCCAATTCAACTTCTGAAAAGTCGGGAAATGAAAAGAATTTATTTAATCCACCAATATGAAGAATCATTTCTTTTGGAAAACTCATATTTGCTAATGAAAAATGAAACGGGGTGGGCTTAATAGGTTTTGGAATTGGGAAAAGGACATCTTCAGGAAGAAACCATCGGGTAATACTTCGTGATGATAGGCGAGGATGGGGAATTAAAGACCCACTCACACATGCCTTGTCGTTATTTATCCGTTGTATGTGAACATGTCGTTGAACCCAATTCGACGAAGGTAACACATCAAATTGACTACAAAGTATCCATTTCCCCTCAGCCTCTCGAAAACCTAAATTCCATGCTTCAATTTCAGAATTGCTCGAATCATGAATATAACGTACTTTGAGTGGAGAGCCTTTAATTAGCGAGTGTATTTGGTCATCCACTTTTTGAGTCGAACCTACATCGATAATAATCCATTCCATTTGGGATAATGGGAACTCTTGAAGCTCAAGATGTATAAACCAAGTAGGCAAATATGCTGATAAGTTTTCGCCAACAAGTAAAACACTGACATCTGGATATCTGGACAACATAATATCTCGTTTTCATTCTCTTTTTTATTACAATATTATCATGTTAATATGTTCAGAAGTGAAATTTTATTATTAAACCATAAAAACATAACAAATAACTATTCAAATATCCATACTCTATTATGACAACATATTCAAATAATTCTACCGAGTACCGACGGTTCCCTTTTTGGGGAATATTGTTAAGTGGAATTTTTCTACTACTGATAATTCGTATTTATTGGGACCCTTCATTATCTACATCTACCAGTTCCACAACTTTATCAAGTGCTTACAAAGACACATGGACAAAGGGACAGTATATCATCTGGGGTCCTATTTGGAAATATGGATTTGAACGAATTAAAAAAGGTGAAATTCCATTCTGGAATCCATACCAATTATGTGGTCAACCTTATCTTGTTGATTTTCGAACTGCATTATTTCAGCCATTACACATGTTATTCTGGCGTATCGATTTTCAAACAGCATACCAATGGTATATTTTCCTCTGCTTATTTTTATTAGGACTTGGTTTCCTTATTTGGGGACGAATTTTAGAAATTCCATATCCAGCACTGTTGCCTGGATTGGTATCCCTTTTATTTTCCAGCCCGACAATTGCAGTGCAGATGTCCATATCTTTTCTTAGTGGCTCCGTTTGGCTTGTATTCCTTATGGGTGGGGTAGTTTATTTTTTAGAAAATTCAACTGGACGAAGTTTTTTAGTCCTCTTATTTATATGGGTCGCATTACTTTTATCTGGTAGCATAGAGTGTATTACATCAGGTTTTATTCTATTACTATTATTTCCATTAATCCTTGAAAAGTTACCTATGCTATCAGTGAGCCGTACTATTTCATCCGCATTTCGTAATATAGCGTTTGTTCTTATATTAGGTTTAATGATAACTGCATTTTCATGGTTACCCAGTGTTGTATGGTTAGTGCAAACAAGGGGAGACCTTACTACCTTTCAAGGTTTTCCCATAGCCATACATTTTCCAACCTCACTTTCGGAGATGCTTTCCAGCTTCTACTCGACCCTTACAAAACCGAGCATATCAACCCTATCTCTTATATATCCTGGTGTAATATGTCTCGTTTTTCTTCCATCTGCATTTTTTGATCGAGAACTCAGAAGAATTGTTATATTTCTCGGCTCTCTATTACTTTTTTTTATCCTTCTATTCTTTGTCAATCTTGAGCTTGCACATTTATTACAAAGGGGAATGATAATTATCATTGCGGTAGCTTTATCCACTCTCTCTGGAATTGGTATCAATCGACTTTTACTAAAAGGACGAGATGTTAAATCACCTTATATTTGGGTCTCGGGAATTATCGTTTTCTCCTTAACCGTATTCATTATTATTGTTAGCTCGCCGTGGGTAAAAGGGATTTCAGTGATACTATGCCTAATCATTGTACCAGCAATGTTGATACGTATCCGTAAAATTAATAATCTTCTGTCTATTCTGCTTGCTCTTTTATGTTTTCTCGAGTTGTTCTACATGTTTCGTCCTTTTTTGCCAAGCAGTTATACCGCAGAGATTAAAAAATACGAAGAATATGCGGAATTTAATAAGACACTTCGTTACCAGACAGGGACCAGCAGGGCTTATATTACTTCTGAACCTTCCAGCATTCTATGGTCGGAAAATTTAGGAATGTATTACCATTGGCAAATGCTAAATGGGAAGGACATCCCGATGGACAAACGTTCTCAAAAATGGTTTGAAGAAGCCTCAGTTATATCAACCGACAAGAATATCCCATTAACTCAACGATTAAACAACCCACTCATCATGTTAAGTGGTGTCCAGTGGGCATTCGTATCTATGAACGAAAATCCTCCTAATGATACAGATTTGAAAAATTGGAAAAAGTTAGAACGTCTACCCTTTATTAATGTGTATGAAAATATGCAATCTCTACCAAGATGTTTCTGGGTTGAAAAATATAAAATTACCACTTCACTGGATGAAACGATAGAAATCCTTTCCGCCCCTGAATTTTCACCCCTCCGCGAATGTGTCCTCGAAACAGAGCCTACTAAGGATGCTATTCTTACCATCGACAATACAGAAAAAGAAGTAACTTCGGTAGAACAAACGGCTGAACAAAAAGCGGAGTGTACTATTTTGGATGAGACCCCAGAGCAAATATCAATATCAGTTAAAGCACCTAATGACGGTGTTTTAATTCTATTGGATACGCTAACTTATGGATGGTATGCCACTGTAGACAATATACCATCTAAAATAATTCAAGCTAATGGGATATTTAGGGGTGTTTACATTAACAAGGGAACCCATCAGGTAGTGTTTGAATACAAAGTGCCCGCTTGGAACGAAGGTAGAATTATTTCTATTATAGGGGTCATCGTAAGTTTTATATTCACTTTTATGTATCTCTTTTCCAATAAAAAACGAGAACAACCGATATATTAATGTGATTAATCAAAGGTATAAAATGGCAGAATCAAATAAAGAAAAAGACTGCAAAAAGGAATTACAATTAAGAGAACAGGGGAAAATTTACCTATTATTTAATAAAATTGCCGATAGATATGACATTACCAATCGTTTTTTATCATTTGGTCAAGATTCTAAGTGGCGAAATGAACTAATTAGACACATCCAAATACCAGAAAATACACAAACATTTTATATCTTAGACCTTGCAACAGGCACGGGAGAAATACTAAAAGCGTACCGTAGACAATATCCAGATAATGGTTTTATTATCGGGATTGACCTTGCTGAAAATATGTTAAGAGGCGCACAAGAAAAATTTTGTCAAGAGAAAAATAAGCTCTGGTTATTCTCAATTATGGATGCAACTCAATTAGGCATCAGTACTAATTCCGTGGATGTAGTAACAATTGCGTTTGGTATTCGGAACGTATCAGAAATTCAGACAGCATTACAAGAAATCTATCGGGTATTAAAACCTGGAGGACAATTACTTATTCTCGAATTTGGCTTGCCACAAAAAGGTTTATGGCGAAAAATCTATTTGTTTTATCTACGGCATATTCTTCCATGTTTAGGTGGATTATGGACAAATTGCTCTCCAGCATATCAATATCTAAGCCAAACCATCTGTGATTTTCCATCCCATAATCATTTTTTGCAGATATTAAATAAGGAAGGGTTTATTCAAACTCAATGGATTGAATTTAACAGAGGAGCAGTACTTCTCTATTTGGCACAGAAAGCAAAATCATGATAAATTACAACTACATTTTTTGACGATAATACAAAATAAGGTAGTAAAACTATGGCGGGTGTTCCATTAAAATCAAAAATAGCATTCGGTATGGGTGGTATCGCTTTAACCCTTCCTGATATGGTTTTCACACAATGGATATTTATGCGGTATGTACCCAATGAAGAACGAGCGTTGATGTCCGCATCTGTGTTTGGTGCTATTTTTTTAACAGCACGTGTATGTGGTGCCATTGCAGAACCATTAATTGGACACTGGAGTGATTCCTGCCGAACACGATGGGGACGACGCCTACCCTTTATTCGCTTTGGGTTAATCCCCCTCATCATTTTCTTTTTCCTCATGTGGCACCCACCAATAACTGCACCTATATGGACAAAGGTCATATATGCCTATCTGATAATACAAATCTATTTGCTTTTCTATCCAGGGGTGTTAACTCCTTACCTGTCATTATTAACTGAATTAGGTGAAGGGAGTATGGACAGGGTTGGCTTGATGACGGCCCAGGGTGTGTTTGTCATGTTAGGTAGTGTCGTGTTTGCACTCGTTGGCGTGGTATTAAACAAATATGGCTGGACAGTGATGGCTATCTTGGTTGCCCTTCTAACATTTTTATCCCTCCTTCCCATTGCAATTACAGGGAAAGAACGGACGCTACCATCGGAAGAACATAAAAAAGTCTCCTTCATTCAGTCTGCTATCTGGGTCTTGAAAAGCCGTTCCTTCCTTCATTTAGTACTTGCAACATCGTTCTACTTTCTCGCATTTACATGCATCGTGATGAGTTTACCTTTCTGGGTAAAAGTATATTTATGCAAAGGAGAAGAGGTCGTTACATATTTAATGTTGCCACTACTGATGATGACCATGTGCCTCTTTGTTTTTGTTGGGAAAGTGGTCGGACGTTATGGTAAATATCGCGTATTTGCTATGACTTTATTATTAGCAAGTTTAGGCTTACTCCTACTTTCGGGTGTAGGTTATTATCCCATAGGTAGCCCGTTGATTCATTTGTTTTGTGTGATAATATGGATGGGTATTCCTGTGGCAGGGTTGGCTGTTTTACCTTTTGCCATTCTAACAGATGTGATTGATGAAGATGAACAGAAAACAGGGACACGACGCGACGCCATCTTCTTCGCCATTCAAGGAACTATCCAGAAAATATTTATTGGTATGTCTGGCGGTGTATTTTCCATCCTTGCCTATTGGGGTAATGGAAGCAATGTAACAGAACAAGGGCTACGATTTGTTGCTTTAGCAGGTGGATTAAGTGCCTTTATTGGGTTTGTTATTTTCCTTGGTTATCCACTAAAAAATGTTGACATAAAACCTTCTTCATAAGTCAAACACATACAATTTTCATCTTCTATCCAATTACTATTTTTAAAGTTTGCAAATAAGATTATCTGATTTGTATGCTTTTTATTTATAATGAAACATTAATCTCAGGAGCAGTTTGTTATGAAGGTTGAAGACTTTGCTTATCAGGTAGCTGTACGAACTATGGAACTCCTCGAACAAGAGCAACATTACAAAATTTCAGAAGAACATCGAAAAATAATTCTTCAAAAAATCCTTCAGGAAGTCCCCCAGATTATAAAAAAAGCGTCATCATCAAAATAAACAAGCAAAACATAAAATGAGATATGAACTATTTATATCTTGGTGAGAGTAATATCGTCCTTTACTGAAAAATTTCTCTCTTCTATGATTAAGCAGGAAGGAATAGTGTATATCGGGTATAATATGTTATAAAAGTTTCTAACCAAAAATGACTCTAATTCAGTTAATAAATAATAAATCCAACTTAACATGGATGGGATTTTTAGTAACGATTATCATAGCGATAATTCTAAGTTCACTCTTCAGATATCAACTTCACGGCATTAATTTTAGCCCATTCACAGGTGATAATCAAGACCCAACACAGGGTGCAACTGTGTCAGAACAAGAACTGAAAGAAAAACTGGGTAAAGTGTTCCCCTTCACAGCGTGGGTAAGGACCTTCACCTGTACAGGAACTTTAGCACATGTAGGCTCTATTTGTCATTCTAAAGGGAAAAAGACAGCCATTGGGGCATGGTTAGGGAAGGACTTAAACGCTAATGAAGCAGAAATTAATAGTCTAATCCAATTAACTCAGCAAGGGAATGTTGACCTTGCCATCGTAGGAAGTGAAACACTTTTACGTGGAGATTTGACAGAAAACGAATTGATTGCATATATCCAACGTGTTAAATCTGAAACGAATGGAGTTCCTATAACGACCGCGGAAGTATATCAGGTATACCTAAACCATCCTCAATTAATGAATATTTGCGATGTTATCTTTGTAAATATTTACCCTTATTGGGAAGGGGTAGATGTTCAATATGCTATGTATTTTTTTAACTTGAAATTTGAGGAATTAAAAAACAATATCGGGCAAAAAGACATAATTATTTCTGAAACTGGCTGGCCTACCGATGGCAATCCTATAGGGGATGCGGTACCTTCATTAGAAAATGCCCGATTTTATTTCTTGAATTTCCTGTCTTGGGCAAGGTCAAACAATATTCCTTATTTCTATTTTGAAGCCTTCGATGAGCCGTGGAAAATAAAATATGAAGGCCTACATGCTGGACATTGGGGAATTTTTGATAAGTTCTGTATTATAAAAGAACATTTCATATCCGCTTTTCGAGGGGAAACGATACCTGATAATTGGAGCGGAACAGAACCAGTCGAAGGCCAGGGGACACCCACGATTGAATTCACTTATATACCGCCTGTAGGTTCGTTTGAAGATGTACGAGGCGATGTTAAGCATATTTCGCCAAAAAATTACCGAGTTACAGTATATATCTATAACTGGGGAGGCTGGTGGACAAAACCTTACTGGCATTTACCCACAACACTAATTATGCCTGATGGCTTTTGGAAATGTGATACTACAACAGGAGAAGGGGATGAAAATGCTTCCAAAATTGCTGGTTTTCTAATCCCATCGAACTATTCACCCCCTATTATGAAAGGTGAGTCAGAACTTCCGCAAAACCTCTACGAAAACTCACTTGCCTCTGTTCAAGTAGAACGATAATCATAAAAGGACTCAATTATCAAAAACTATTCAGGTTATCCGTACTATTTGTGGTTAAAAGAGAACATAACTGTAGCCTCGTGCTATCGTTTATTGAGGGAGTTATGTGTATGCAATAGAAGAGATATGCCTTTTATAACTAAGGATGTATGATGCAGATTTTTTTCAAAGGTTTTGTTCTGTGTATAGGATTACATAAATATACGGATACGAGCACCTTTTTTAAGTTCATCAATCCACTTTTGATAGCGTTCATTGACATATTGCTCTTTTAGTTTAGGTTCGATAATAATGCGTGCTTTTTCATAAGGTATTTGAGCATTTCCCTGTTTTTCTTCAACTTTTAAGATATGGAACCCCCATTCTGTTTCGATGGGTTGGCTAATATCCCCTTCATTCATGTTCTCTATTACCTGCTCCAGTTCGGGAACTAAGTCACCCTTGGATACCCAACCAATAAGACCGCCCTGGTCTGCTTCGGGACCTTGAGATTCATTTTCGGCTATGGTACTAAAATCAGCTCCTTGCTTAATTCTATCGTGGATTTCCATAATTCGCTCTTTTACCTTGAGTCGTTCTTCCGCTTCTTTTGGAGCTTGAAGAAAAATCCGCCGAACTTTGACCTTTTGCGGATTTTTAAATTCGTCAATATGCTCATTGTAGTATTTTGCAATTTCAGGCTCTGAGATAGTAATCTCATTTTCAAACGCCTTCCGTTTTTTTAGTGCATAAGAGAGAGCAATAATTTGTTGTTTTATTCTTTCGCGGAATTCACTCATGGATTCGCCACTTTCTTCTAAAAGTCTTTGAAATTCCTCCGGCGAACTATACCGCTTTTTTATTTTCATAATTCGGTCATCAATATCTTTCTCATCAACTTTTAGTCCTTCATTCATTGCCTTTCGATATAACAGTAACCGTTCAATATATCGGTCTAAGGCTTTCTGGAAGGCTTGCTCCATTTCTTTATCAATTTGCTGAGAGGATAATCCCTGCGATTTTAAGTCTGCGAAGAAAGGGGCTATTTCTTCTCGAAGGTCACTCATCAGGATGACCTCGTTATCGACAGTTGCAACAATCCCATCATAAATAACTGTGGGAATTCCTGCCAATGCCAACAAAATGACAGATAAGGTTACCATTTGTTTGCTCCTTCTAATAATATCTTATGTCTCGTCCTGAACTTAGGAACCACTACCCGTCGTTGTTTCAGTCGTTTCTTCCGTCGTATTACTTTCGGTAGCTGGAGTGCCTCCTCCTTTAACAGCACCAATGGCAGTAAGTAATGATACAATTGCCTGGATAATCATTACAATGCCACCTATTCCAGGGGTTAATCCCCAATCTAACCCTCGTCTCGGAAATGACAGTGCTTTGGTATGCTTCATATGCCGTATCCTTATTGTTTGTTGATAAAAAAAGGAAGATGAATATTTAACATTCATCTTCCTTAATTATATCGTTTTTGTTGTATTGACTGCCTTCGTTGAGTTTTAAATTCTCCTGCATCTTATTCTTCTGCTCCTGATGCGATTTGTTCTTCTTCGCCGTGGGTTTCTATTTCGAGGTGTTCTTCCATCTCTTTGGCAGAAATATCAGCAATCACTGGCTCGGACTTTTGATAGAACCGACTACCTGTTCCCGCAGGGATAAGGTGTCCAATAATCACATTCTCCTTCAAACCTCGTAGATAATCCCGCTTTCCACGTATTGCCGCATCGGTTAGCACACGTGTTGTATGTTGGAAAGAAGCGGCAGCAACAAAGCTTTCCGTGCTTAATGCTGCCTTACTAATTCCCTGTAAAACAGGTTCGGCTTCTGCAGGTTTGCCACCTTTACTGAGGACTTTTTCATTGATTTCATTAAATTTGGAACGGTCAACAATTTCATGGGCGACAAAACTGGTATCTCCTGTATTTTCCTTAATACGTACTTTACGAAGCATTTGCCGAATGATGATTTCTACATGCTTATCATTTGTTCGGACACCTTGGGCTCGATAAACTTTCTGAATTTCGTCTAATATATATTTACGGAGGGCTTCTTCACCTTTAACTTCCAGAATATCTTCAAGAATAATCGGTCCGTCTGTGAGTTGTTGTCCTGCATATACACGGTCACCTTGTTGAACAAAGAGATGCTTGCCAGGAGGTATCGTATATTCACGCTCCTTACCAATTTTCGGGACAACTTTTACTTTACGCATTCCTTTAATTGTTCCACCAATTTCAACAATTCCATCGATATGACTAATAATGGCTGGGTTTTTCGGAACACGTGCTTCGAACAATTCAGCAACACGAGGTAAACCACCTACAATGTCTCGTGTTTTCCCAAGTTTGCGTGGTGTCTTTGCAAGAATATCACCCGCTTCAACTTTATCTCCATCTTTCACTAATAAATGTGTCTCTGGCGGTAATGGAGCAAATGCCAATACTTCTTTATGTTCACCACAAATAAGGATTTGTGGATGCATATCATGCTTATGCTCAGTAATAACTCTTTCTTCCAGTCGTGTTTCTGGGTTAATTTCTACCCGCATCGTAACACCTTCAACAACCCCTTCTAATTTTACTTTGCCAGAACGTTCCGCAACAATGGTCTGGTTGTATGGGTCCCACTTATAAAGTAAAGCACCTTTCTTTAGTTTATCTCCATCCTTACAATGCAAGACAGAACCTGTTGCAGGGGCAAATCGAATCACTTCTTTTCCATCATTATTTAGCACACGAATTTCACCCCCACGATTTACTATAACCACCTCACCTTTACGGTTTACATCCGTTCGGATATTATTGAATACGACGGTTCCATTTTCAGGCATACGAACTTCTGGATTTTCTAATTGTAAACTCGCAGCACCACCGATATGGAAGGTTCTCATGGTAAGCTGGGTTCCAGGTTCGCCTATGGCTTGGGCTGCAATGATGCCTACTGCTTCACCCAATTCAACAAGTCTACCTGTTGCAAGATTTCGACCATAGCATAAAGCACACACGCCTCGTTTTGCTTGACAAGTTAGAACAGAACGGACTCGCACACCAGGCAAACCGGATTCTGCTATAGTTTTCGCTTTATCTTCTGTAATTTCTTCATTCGCTTTTACAACGGGCTCGGAAGTTCCAGGAATAATTATGTCTTCTAAGGCATAACGTCCAACAATTCGTTCTTCCAACGGGGTAATCGTTTCGGGTCCCGACATCAATGGTTCAATATAAACCCCATTCAATGTTCCACAATCAATTTCCTCGATAGTTACATCTTGAGATACATCAACAAGACGCCGTGTAAGATAGCCAGCATCAGCTGTTTTCAATGCGGTGTCTGCCAAACCTTTTCGTGCTCCGTGGGCAGATATGAAATACTCCAACACACTCAGACCTTCTCTAAAGTTAGACGTGATAGGTGTTTCAATAACATCGCCAGACGGTTTTGCCATAACACCACGCATACCAGCCAATTGCCGAATTTGATTTTTACTACCACGAGCCTTTGAAGTATACATCAAATATAGCCCTGTAAAGCCTTGTTCTTTTTGCTCGAGATAATTTAACATTGATGCAGACACTTCGTCTGTTGCTCGTTTCCACTCTTCAATTATCTTATTTGTCCGCTCTCTTTGGGTTAGCAAACCATGTTGATACTGCTCTTCTATATGTTCTACCTGCTTACGGGCACGTGATAAAATCTTGTCCTTGTCAGGCGGAACTGTCATATCCTCAATAGCAATGGAAAGCCCTGACTTCGTAGCATACTTAAAACCTACATTCTTCAAGCAATCCAAAAGCTCAACTGTTTTACGATGCCCAAATTTTTTATAACAGTTGGCTATAACCTGTCCGATAGAAGACTGGTCATGGTCTCGATTGATATCTTCAAGACGAATTTCTGGAGGTAAACTATCCCACAGGATAACCCGTCCTACTGTAGTATCTATGATTTTTCCGTCTACTTGAATCTTTATTCGAGCGTGTATATCCACATGCCCAAAATGATATGCCAGCAAGACAGATTCTTTATTGGGATAGATTTTTCCTGCGGTACATAAATTCTTGCCACCTTTGGTCTTCCATTCATCTTTCCACTCACCCTTGGCTCCGGGACGTGCTCTTGAAAGCCAAGCAATACCTAAAACGATGTCTTGACTTGGCGTTACAATCGGTGAACCATCCGATGGTGAGAAAATGTTTGAGGAGCCCATCATTAATAAATGTGCTTCTAACTGTGCCGCTGGTGTCAAGGGCACGTGTACCGCCATCTGGTCTCCGTCGAAATCCGCATTATATGCACGACAGACCAATGGATGAATCCGAATCGCATTCCCTTCGATTAATATTGGCTGAAACGCTTGAATACCCAAACGATGGAGAGTCGGTGCACGATTAAGAAGAACAGGATGGTCTTTGATAACTTCTTCTATTGCATCCCAAACCTCAGGCCTACCTTGTTGAATCATTTTCTTGGCGGATTTAATGGTAATCGCTACACCTTTTTCTTTCAGTCTATTGATAATAAATGGCTCAAACAAGGTCAAAGCCATTCGCTTCGGCAAACCACATTGATTTAATTTTAATTCTGGTCCTACAACAATCACGGAACGCCCAGAATAGTCAACACGTTTGCCTAACAAATTCTGGCGGAATCTCCCTTGCTTGCCCTTGATAAAATCGCTTAACGATTTTAAAGGCCTTGCGTTTGTTCCCATCACCGCTCTACCGTGTCTACCATTATCAAAAAGAGCGTCTACCGCTTCTTGAAGCATTCGCTTTTCATTTCGAACAATAATTTCTGGCGTCCGTATCTCCATAATTTTCTTTAACCGATTATTCCGATTAAGAACACGACGGTAGAGGTCATTTAAATCGCTGGTTGCATACCTACCACCATCTAAGGGGACGAGAGGACGCAAATCTGGTGGGAGCACAGGGATAACATCCAGAATCATCCATACAGGTTGATTTCCTGATTTACGAAATGCTTCGACAATTTGAAGTCGTTTTATTGCTTTTGCACGTACCTGAGCAGATGAAGAATTTAAAAACTGTTCACGAAGTTCCGCAGATAGTGTGTCTAAATCTAATTGCTCCAGCAATATCTTCATCGCCTCAGCACCCATCTTCGCCACAAAACTACCATATCCAAACTCGCTTACTGCATCAAGATATTCATCCTCTGTTAGCAATTGTAACTTATTCAGCTTGGTGACGCCAGGGTCTATAACGACGTAACTTTCATAATAAATAACCCGCTCTAAACTTCGGACGGGTAAATCCAATAAATTTCCCATGCAAGAAGGATTATTCTTGAAAAACCAGATATGAGCAACAGGTGCGGCCAATCGAATAGAACCCATCCGTTCACGTCGCACTTTTGCCTCTGTTATTTCAACACCGCATTTGTCACATACAATACCACGATGTTTAACCTTTTTATACTTGCCACAACCACATTCCCAATCCTTTGTCGGTCCGAAAATCTTCTCACAGAACAGCCCATCTTTCTCGGGCTTGAATGTGCGGTAATTAAGAGTTTCGGGTTTTTTTACTTCCCCTTTAGACCACCGTAATATTTCTTCAGGAGAAGCGATGCGGATTTGAAGTGCATCAAATTTGTCTAATGTGGTAGGAACGTATTTAGCCAAGGTAAATATCCTCCATGTCTTCTTCTTCGTCTGAATCTATTGCTGTTTCTACTTTTGCAAGTTTAATTACATCAAGGCATAGGCTTTGCATCTCACGAATAATGACATTAAACGACTCTGGAACGGAAGGTTCTACATCATAATCGCCCTTGACAATGGCATCGTAAATCTTGGTTCTACCTTGAATATCATCTGATTTGAAGGTAAGCATTTCCTGTAACGTATATGCGGCACCATAAGCCTCTAATGTCCAAACTTCCATTTCACCAAAACGTTGTCCACCTGAATTGGCTTTACCACCTAATGGCTGCTGTGTTACTAACGAATACGGACCGATAGCCCGTGCATGAATCTTGTCATCAACCATGTGATTTAATTTCATCATGTAGATATACCCTACGCAGGTCTCATGATGAAATTCTTCGCCCGTCTTACCATCACGCAATTTTATTTTCCCATTCGTAGGCAATCCTGCTTTCTTAAGGTAATTAATAATGGTTTCCTCTCTCGGTCCATTGAAAACAGGAGAAGCCACTTTCAATCCTAATACTTTCAATGCCCAGCCCAACTGTGTTTCCAATATCTGTCCAACGTTCATTCGGGACGGGACACCCAACGGATTTAATATAATCTGAATAGGAGTTCCATCCGGGAGGAACGGCATGTCTTCCACAGGGACTATCTTTGCAACAACACCTTTGTTACCATGTCGTCCTGCCATTTTATCACCAATGGACATCTTCCGTTTTGTTGCTATATAAACTTTAACTACTTTGTTTACACCTGGGGGCAATTCATCTCCTTCACGCAACCGTTCTAATTCTTTATCTCGGAAAGAGATTAGTTTTGCTTCTTCCATTGCTGCAAGATTTACTAACCGTGCAAATTTTGACTGAAGTTTTTTGTCTTCAATTTTCAGACGTGCCAAAATAGAATAATCTAACTCAGCCAATTGCTTCGGTTTTACAGCCTTCCCTTTCTCTAAAACAACCTCATCCTTCTTATAGTCATAAACATCTTCAAGTATTCTTTGCCCATACATCTCATCACGAACTAATTTGATAAACATCTCGCGGATTTTGGCTATTCGTGCTGAATATTCTTGCTTAATTTTCTCTGCTTCGCGTGTAATTCTTGACTTCGTTTGTTTATCCATCGCCTTATTTCGACGGCTGGTTACCTTTACATCTACGACCACACCTTCTGTTCCTGGTGGGGCATATAAAGAGGCATTCCTTACATCTTCCGCTTTCTCGCCGAAAATGGCTATCAATAATTTTTCTTCTGGGGCTAATTCAGACTCTCCTTTTGGGGTAACTTTCCCTACAAGGATATCTCCTGGTTTTACTTTTGAGCCAACATGAATAATTCCGTTCTCATCAAGGTTTCTTAACGAATCTTCACCTTCGTTAGGAATGTCCCTAGTAATTTCTTCTGGCCCTAATTTGGTATCTCTTGCTTCAATCTCAAAAACTTCTACCTGAATAGATGTAAACACATCATCTTTAATCAATTCTTCACTTAAAATAATAGCATCCTCAAAGTTGTATCCTTCCCATGGTAGAAAGGCGACAAGAACATTTCTACCCAAAGCCATTTCCCCATCACACATACCAGGACCATCCGCAATAATATCCCCCGCATTAACTTTATCACCTTTTACCACGATTGGTTTTTGATTTATACAGGTGCTTTGATTAGACCGTGTAAATTTCTTTAAGCGATATATATCCTCATCCAACATAAATGGATTATTAGATTTTGTTGTGTCTACACGAATACGGATTACTTCGCTGTCCGCATATTCCACAACTCCTCCACGTTCTGCACGAACAGCAGTACCGGAATTTCTTGCACAAATCTTTTCTAAGCCTGTTCCTACGAATGGTTGCTCCGATTTTAGCAGAGGGACTGCCTGACGTTGCATGTTTGAACCCATTAATGCACGGTTAGCATCGTCGTGCTCCAAGAATGGAACCAATGCTGCCGCTGCACTTACAATCTGCTTCGGTGAAACGTCCATAAAATCCACTTCATCTGGGGGCACCAATGGGAAATCCCCTTTATGCCTACAAAGAACAAAATGATTCTTAAATCTCCCTTTCTCATCTAACGGCTCATTTGCCTGAGCTATCTTGTAATTATCTTCATCATACGCGGTAAGATAAACAATTTCATTTGTAACTTTTCCATTTTCTACCTTACGATACGGAGTCTCGAGAAATCCATATTCGTTAATCCTTGCATACGTTGCAAGTGAAGCCATAAGACCGATGTTCGGCCCTTCAGGTGTTTCTATCGGGCAAATACGACCATAATGTGTAGGATGCACGTCACGAACCTCAAAACCAGCCCTATCCCTGTTAAGTCCTCCCGGACCTAATGCACTGAGACGCCGTTTATGTGTCAATTCGGAAAGCGGATTGATTTGGTCCATGAAGTGAGAAAGCTGACTACGGCCAAAGAAATCTTTAAGAACAATTCCGATGGGTTTCGGGTTTACTAAAGATTGAGGTGTAAATTCCTTATCTTCTGAGCGATAACTCATCCGCTCCCGAATGGTCTTTTCCATCCTTGCAAGACCAATACGGAATTGATTCATTAACTGTTCACCTACAGAGCGAACCCGCCGATTTCCTAAATGGTCTATATCATCAACAACACCTTCACCGCGATGAAGTTTCACCAAGTATTTAAGGGTTTCAATAATATCTTCTTTCGTTAAGGTTCGCACTTTTTGTGAAATTTCAAGCCCCAACTTACGGTTAATTTTATACCGACCTACAGAAGCAAAGTCATACCTTGCTGGGTCAAAGAACATACTTTCAAAATGCTTTCGACATTGAGCATCATTAGTAGGATCACCCGGTCTCATCCGAATATAAATCTCACGTAACGCCTCTTCCTGAGTCTGAGCCTGGTCTATATTTAAGGTCTGAGCAATACTAATGTCGCTTAATACATCCTGACGGTTCAATACATAAAATTCACGAATAGGGGAACGAAGAACCGCATTCAATACCGCCGCCGTTATTTGCGAGGACGCATCTGCAATAACTTCTCCTGTCTCCGGGTCAATAATATCCGATGCAAGCCAATACCCAACTAAATCACGGACATCTATTACAGAATATTCCTTCTCTTGTTCTACCTCTTTCCCTCTATGTCTAACTTTTTGTTTTTTATATAATGTTGCTTTCGTCCGTTTTATTCTGACGCGGTCAATACGATAAAACATCCGCAGAATTTCTTCAGGTTCAACATAACCCAATGCTTTTAGTAATGTTGTGGCAAGCATGCGAACACGACGGTCTACAGTTACCCACAACACATCATTCGGGTCATAATCAAATTCTATCCACGCACCACGATACGGAATAATACGAGCTGATAATAATAACTTGCCTCCCGGATGCTGTTTCCGTTCAAACGAAACACCAGGCGATTTGTGTAATTGACTAACAATTACACGTTCCGCACCATTGATAATGAATGTCCCTGTGGGCGTCATCAAAGGTAGTTCTGTTAAAAACACATCTTGCTCTTGAACCTGCTTCTCTATCTTCTCTCCCTTTAACGACTCTTCATAAATAGTCAACCGAAGGAGTGCCTTCAAAATACCACAATAGGTTAAACCTAAATTCTGGCATTCTTCTATGGTATACTTCGGCGGAGAAATGACATAGGATACAAATTCTAACTTTGCCAGTCCATTCGGCGACTCAATTGGAAAATACTCATTGAGTACTGCTTGTAGTCCTTTGTTCTGTCGTTCATGAGGAGGAACATCCCACTGCAAAAAATCTGTATACGATTTCGTCTGAATCTCAATCAGATTGGGCAGATGGGATAAGTCTTCAGGTGCTCGTGCTAACGAAATTCGTTCTGAACGGGGAGCCACAGCCATGAAAAAAACTCCTTATTATGGTTCCGGGAAAATTTATAAGAAATGACACTTTTACCTGTACCGTTTCCTTATGGTGCGAAGATAATCCATATTTTTATTGATATTCCCTTTTAAAATCATAAAATAACAATTATACAGGAGTAATATTATATCAATTTTAAAACCAAAATGCAAATCCCCTTTTACCCCACATTTAATCTATTTTATTTTATGTCCAATTTTTAATATTCTTTAACATCTCCTATCGTTTTATTGTTTATGGACCAATAACTCATATAGTACCATTTTACCACAAAAAAAATCAATTTTCAACTTTTTTACTAAAATTTTCTCGAATAAATTTCGGATGATTTCCAGCGATAACAATTGTAACTTCGCCTTTGATGGTTTCTGTTTTTAATGCTTCAATAACATCAGATATATATCCACGAAAGACACGCTCAAATTTTTTCGTCATTTCAAAGCACACAGCACAACATCTATCCCCCAAAACACGGTATGCCTGTTCTAAAAATTTCAAGACGCGATAGGGTGATTCATAAAAAATTAATGTGTGTGGAAGTTCTTTATCCATCTCTAAAAAATGATGTGTGGGACCCTCTTTTCGCGGAGGAAAACCCTTAAACGTATACGATGACGTAGGCAATCCAGATAAAACAAGAGCTGTTTCTACCGCAGTAACACCAGGAATAACGTCAATTTGATGTCCTGCGTCAAGGACTGCTTGCACTAATTTATATCCAGGGTCACTGATACATGGCATTCCACTATCTGAACATAATCCAACTTTGGTTCCTTTTTTTAATTCTTCAAGCACAAAGGGAATAATCTTTGGCTCTCGAGACTCAAAACATGCACAAACTCGAGATGGGAAAGGAATATGGTAATGGCTATATATTCGCCGTGTAACACGAGTATCCTCACATATCAATAATTCCAATTCCGCAAGTACCCGTAATGAACGATGAGTTATATCCTCTAAATTTCCTATTGGCGTACCTATAATATAGAAATTGCCCATGAAGTCAAACCTATTCTGCTGGTTCAATTTGCGGTTTTATTACCACAGCATTTTCTGTTTGTAGTGCCTCCACAATTTTTTCATACATCGCTTCATCTTTATAAATTCCAACGATAGCACCACCCGACCCAGTAAATTGTGCATGTGCTCCTACAGACCGCGCAACATCAACTAAACGAACCTGACGTGGGTCAAGGTTATATATTGACCTTCGTCGGTCAAAATTTTTATCCATCCATATTCCAATCTCTTCTCCCTTTCCTGCAAGGAGAAGGTCTCTTGCCTTTTGGGCATACTCTGCAAAATCACGCATTGCTTGATGCACCTCCGGATCACCCGACAACCACCGTTCTCGAACATTATTATGAAAAACCTCTGACCCTTCCGATAAATCTTTACGATAAGCAATAAATAACTTCGGCAAAAGGGATACAGGTATCTCTTCATAATGCCCATACCCTCGCGTCTCCATTAACGTTCTGTCAAAATTCATAAACACACAGCCTTCATAAACCTGAATAACTCGGTCTTGTAATCCAGCAAAGATACCTAATTCCTCCGTCTCCACACTTAAAATAAGATTTGGAAGAATTGGCTTCGGAATATCCACTTCATAAAATTCCATAAGACACCTCATTGTCGCAGTTACTAAAGCACTCGACCCAGCAAGCCCCAAACGACGTGGTATCGTCGACCGATAACGAATGGAAAAATTCTTTTGTGGTAGAGTTATTTTATTCGCCTTGCAATATTGATAAAACTTATAGATACCTGCCTTCATCAAACGAATACCACCATAGTAGCCATTAATACGAACATCCTCCGTCAAATGTTCTATAGACTCATATTTTGACTGGTCTTGATAACTCGGTATAATTTCCAGTTGTGGACTTTCATACAAACTGACCTTCGCAAAAAAATTGCGAATAATCACACTTATTGTTTTCCCATAATAACCATCAGATGGATTGCCGACCAATCCTGCCCGTGCGTATGCAACTGCTTCATAAGCCATAATTACTGTTTTCCTTTCATTTACATCAGAGAAATGATTATATCGTATTTAAATACTGATATGCTCACAAAAAGTCCATTTGCAATTCACCTGCCCAGACAAATAAATTAAGATAAAGTATCAAAGGTATTAATTTATGAAAATCAGCTCCGTCGAATTCAAAAAAAGCATCCTTGAAATTAAAGACGCTCCACGCGAACGCAAACCCGAAATCGCATTCGCAGGCAAATCCAACGTTGGCAAATCATCACTACTAAACGCCCTATGGGGGAGGAAAAACCTCGCCAAAACAAGCAATACACCAGGGAAAACCAGAACTATTAACTTTTTCGAAGTCAACCGCAAATTCTACATGGTCGACCTGCCAGGCTATGGCTATGCTGAAGTCCCATTATCCTTAAAACAACAGTGGAATAAACTCATGTTTGATTACCTCACCCAAAGTAATCAATTAAAACTCGTCGTTGTTCTCATCGACTCACGACATGGTCTTACAGATAAAGACATATCCTTACTCGACTTCTTAGAAGAACATTCCATACCTACCCTACTTGTTGCCACAAAAATTGATAAATTAGGCAATGCACAACGAAAAATACAATTGGATAAAATCCGAAAAGAACTAAACCTTGATGAAGAAGCCATCATTGTTCCATTTTCCGCCATCACAAAAGAAGGTGTTGCCCCACTATGGAAAATTATTCAGGAAGTATTAGAAGAATAAAACAAACAAATCAAAACAAACAATTAAAGCACCATCCCACAATAACCCCCATTTTCATTATAATTAAGGATATTTGTGCTTAATAGGCAGTATCAATATCTCCTGCTGATACCTTATCCTATAATCCTTTATCTATAATTTATTCCATTCTCATTGTAAAATGCAATTAAGACAAATGCTTAGGTATGTACAAACCCATTCTGTCCTCCCCCAAATATATTCCATCCCATGTTGTTCTTCGCAGGGGCAAACCCACTCATCTACCCCAAAAAGTAAACGTCTGAAGTAGGGCAAACACATAGGTCCACCCCTACAGTAGTATATGATGTAACATCCGCTTCCCTACTTCCGAATGGAGTAATTGTAGTTTCAAT
>DAOSBX010000020.1 GCA_035361075.1 Candidatus Hydrogenedens sp.
ATTTTATTTTTTGCATGAGAGGATTGTTTCTAATTGGTGTTGTATTATTGAGAAGGGTTCTTTAATTGTAGAGGGAGATATTTGAGGAAATGTGAGGGAAAGAGGTGGGGTTATGATGTCATGTTCGAGGTAGGAATAGGTATCCATGCCAACGAATTCTACATGTACTTCGTTTCGGAAGAGTAAATTTAATATTCCTCGTAAGCCGATGCCTGTCTCCCATGCAGATGTAATAACCTTCATTGTAGATTTGTTGTTACATACCTTTTGCCATGTCTCTGTTCCATAAAGTATAGAGGGTTTAATTACAAAGACTATGTTCTCTAAATAATTTTTGCATATACTTTCTAATGCAATGTTCCATGTCTCAAGGAATTCGTCAATCCCTGCTTTGATAGGTGATGTATTAAGGTAGGTTGGTAATTCCTCCAATGTTTTAACTGGATCCTCGATATACAGTATTCTTTTATTTTCAATCTGTGCTGTAAGATCTAATGTTTGGTGTAGTGTCCATTGTCGGTTTAAGTCTAAAACGATTTGGGCTTCATTCCCGATTATTTTTTGTATCTGGGTTATTAACTCAACAGCGGTTGTTAAAGGATATTCCCCTATTTTTAGTTTAAAAATAGAATAGCCCTGATTTCTTTTCCGTTCGGCTTCTTCAAGGATTGTAGGAAACTCGCCTGCGAGAAGTGCGTTCATTTTTATAGGTGTGTCAGAGTAGTTATCTACATTGCAATTTAGACAATTAATTGCACTAACAGTGGCAAATTTTATTTCTGGACATTTATCCAGAAAGGACAAATCAATCTTACCTAAAAAATGTTTATAATTTTTTTCTATCCATTCTATACATCTTTTTATTTTTTCTTCTGTTGGTGGTAGAAGAGAGATTTCTCCCCATGCTTCGTTAGCTTCTGTATCCTCAAACTTTATGACCAGTCCTTGTTTAGAAGAGAATGGAAGTCCTCGAATAAAGATCGTCGTTTTTAACGGAATTTCGTAACGATAAAGGGATAATTTTCGAATATAAACAGATTTTTTCATTAATAAATCCACAATATAGAAAAAAGGATGCTGTATAGCAACAGCAATTTCGCTGTATTGGCTAATAGTAAGTTTAACTCACTACCTTTAAGGCGAAACATAGCCCTTATCAGGAATAAAGAAGGAATTATAAGAACAATTAATAACAGCACATCTTTTTGCCCACCTTCATTGAATGCGAGAATGAGAGGAATAACAACAACACTCATAAGAAGCATCGTAATATATTCGATTTGAGCGAACTTTTTGCCGAGTCGAACTGCAAGTGTTCGTTTGCCGACAACAGCATCATTTTCAACATCACGATAATTGTTTACTGTAAGGATGGCTACTGAGAGACATCCTGCGGAAAATCCTACTAAAAGCCCATGTAATGAGACTTGAAAAGATTGAACATAATAGGTTCCCATCACAGCGACAGGACCAAAAAATACAAAGACAAATAAATCTCCCAAACCCAGATAAGCAAGGGGTATTGGTCCTGCGGTATAGGCAAAAGCAAGAATTAATGAAACCGCACCAATGGTCAAAATGGGCAAACCACCTCTATAAATTAAATACCCTCCAGGGAGTAAAGATGTAATCACAAGAATAGCCAATGCTAACTGCATTTGCTTTGGAGTAAGCCAACCAGCACTGGTTGCACGTGTTGGACCTACACGGTTTTCACGGTCAGCCCCCTTTACGAAATCGAAATAGTCATTAGCGTAGTTAGATAATATTTGAATTAGTACTGCACCTAATAAGGAACATATAGCAGAAATTGCGTGGAAATGTCCATCTCGAACTGCGATAGCGGTTCCCATTATAACGGGGGCAATACTTGCTCCTAATGTTTTGGGTCTTGCAGTTAAGAATAAAATTTTCAGAATTGATGGTAGTTTTGTTGATGTCATAATATATAGTGTGTTTTTTATTAGAGGTCGTCATATTGCACTAATGAAAACACGGGGAGAGGGGTAAGAGCATCTCTGCCTTTAAGAGCTGGGAGTTCGACTACGAAGCCTGCCTCAACTGGGATTGCATTTAATTGCTCAATCAAGTTTTTTACCGCAGATGCAGTTCCACCTGTGGCGAGTAAATCATCAATAATAACTGTGCGTTGTCCTTCCTTTAATGCATCAATATGCATTTCGATTGTATCCCAGCCATATTCTAATGCAAAACTTTCTGATATTTTTTCATACGGAAGTTTTCCTTTTTTCCTTGCCAGAACCAGAGGTATATTCATTAAATAAGCGATAGCAGAGCCGAAAATGAATCCACGAGACTCAATAGCAACAATAGCTTGAATATTCATGGGTCGATAATGTTGCACGAAGCAATCGATAGCATAATGGAATGCCTCAGGATTCAAGAGTAGAGTGGTTATATCCTTGAATTGTATCCCTGGTTTGGGAAAATCAGGCACATTGCGAATGATTTTTTTCAGATCCATATTTTTCAATTCCCTGGTATCTTGGATGTTAAATATTAGAACAAGTCTTTATTATTGGCAACGTATTTTCTCAGAAATTTTAAAGCGAGTCGTTCATATAGACGAACTCGTTCTCGGGTGAGATTTAATGCTTTTCCTGTTTCTTCCAGTGTATGAGGTTTTCCATCAACAAGGCCATAACGATAGCGCATTACTTCGGCTTCATTTTTTGGCAGTAACGAGATAAGGAATTCCAGATCTTGCTCCTTCTCAATATCTTCAGCAAAACTTTCTACTCGAAAGGAGGTTTTAATTTTGGCGCTGGCATACGGGTCTTCTCTATCATCGATACTTTGTATGAAATCGAATGACATTACAGTTTCATTAGACTCTTGTAATTGCTCCGCCTCATCAACCGAGATACCTAATATTTTTGCAATTTCTTCTGGGTATGGATATGCTCCTGTTTTTTTGAAGTAATCCTCTATGATTTTTCGATATCTTAATAAGTGTTCGTTTAAGTACGTGGGGACGCGTATGGTTCGGCATTGGTTTGATAGTGCGCGTGTGATTGCTTGTCGAATCCACCATGTTGCATAGGTAGAAAATTTTGTTCCATGTTTGGGGTCGAAACTTTCGACTGCTTTTACAAGTCCAATATTTCCTTCCTCTATTAAATCTAAAATGGGCACGCCGAAGCGGGCATACCTTTTTGCAATACTTACAACCAGACGAAGATTGGAAAGAATCAATTTTCGTCTTGCCGAGCCATCCCCTTTATGCATGCGGAATGCTAATTTTCTTTCTTCCTCTGCACTTAGTAAAGGAATCTTTGAAATCTCGGATATGTAAATATTTAACCCTCTGTCAAATGGTAAATTTTGTGAAATATCCTTATCTTCCACTCTTAAATCCTCATAAGGATTTTAAGTTTAACGATTTTTCAAAGTATATAGTATACAATTTTTTAGGTATTAACAAAAAATGATTTTAACCTGACTTAGCAGGTGAAATTATAACTTTAAAATCCGTTATAATTGAAATGCACATAAAGAGCAAAGTTACTATAAGGATTTGATTATGGGAAAGAAATTATTACTTTTACTCATTAGCATGTTTGCTATAGTTTTTGTTTCGATTGCACAAGTTGTACCAACACCTATTCCAAGATTTTCAAAAAGTGCTAAATTATTATTCCCAAATAGTAATTTTGAGCAAGGCAATTTAGAAAATTGGCGAGCTTTTGGTAAAGCATTTATAAATCAGCCGACGTATGGTGATAACGTCCTTGTTAGAGAAGCACCAAAATCGGCACTTCCAGAGGGGAATTGGTGGATAGGTACATTTGAAAATTATCAGGCTCTGCCACATCAGAAAGCGGGGGAGACCCAAAAGAACGAAGCGGTTGGGGAATTAATTTCACAGCCTTTTACAATTGATACTCCGTACATTGGCTTCTTAATTGGGGGTGGTATGAAAAAAACAACTGCGGTGAGGTTGATTGTCAATGGAGAAGTTGTTCGTGAATCGTACGGATTAAATCATCCGATGATGCGAAGAGAATTTTGGGATGTTAAAGAATTTATGTCTATGTCATCGGTTATATCTATTATTGACAAGGAAAAAGGTGTATGGGGCTGTATTAATGCGGATGACTTTCGTGGGTATCGGGTACCTGATAACATGCTTTTGTTTCCGAATAGCGATTTTGAATCAGGTAATTTAGACCATTGGAAAGGTGAAGGTTCCGCTTTTGAGAATCAACCGACATTGGGAGACAATCCTGCGGCACGAGAATACGGTAAACATTCTAATCATCAGGGCAAATATTGGATAGGTACTTATGAACGTTACCAAGGGAAACCGGGAGAGGAACCGGGGAGCGTTCGTAAGGATATGGCTTTTGGGACTTTACGTTCGGAACCTTTTATTATCCGTGGGCCTGCTATTTGGTTTCTATTAGGTGGTGGTAAAGGCTCGGGATTGGAAGTTCGACTTTATGTTGATGGTAAAGTTGTAAGGACATCAAAAAACAAAGAGAATCGGGAGGATATGCAGGCTGAAATTTGGATGGTGTCTGAATATAAAGGGAAGAAAGCTGAGGTTGAAATTATTGACGACAGTATGGATGCATGGGGGCATATCAATGTAGACAATTTCAGGTATATGCGGTTATTTGAAGATTTATAAATTAGTGATGAGAGAAGCAACGCTCACCCGTAAATAACATAGCCACACCTACGCGGTTGGCAAATTCAATAACATCATAATCGTTAACACTTCCACCGGGTTGAACAATGGCATGTATTCCTTCACGCACAGCAGTTTCTACTGCATCAGGAAATGGGAAGAAGCCATCCGAGGCAAGAACTGCACCGTTGAGAGTTTCACTACCTTTATACTTTTTCTTTGCTTTTTCTATAGCTTGTTCGACAGCACCGACGCGGTCTTGTTGTCCTGTCCCAACTGCTAATGTCTGTCCATTTTTTACAATTACGACGCCATTCGAACGAACATGGATGTTTATATACCAGGCAAAAAGAAGGTCTTCCAATTCTTGCTGAGAGGGGATAACTTCACTTTCAATCTTTCCTTTTTTCGGATGTTCTACAGAAGCCTTTATGAAATCATTGGCACTTCTTATTTTTGTAAGATATGGCTGAGCCAACACAATGCTACCGTCATCAAAAACTTTCATTTCCCATGTCGTGATACTATCTCCAATATATTTGGGTAAAAGGTCTAATGGAGGTACCTTAATAATACGTATTTCTTTATTCTTTTTATATTTTTCAAAATCGTTAAAAACGGACAATGCTTCTGGTGTAAAAGATGGAGCGGAGACTCCTTCAATTACGGTTTGCATAATTTCAATTGCAGTTGCTTCATCGACTTCAACATTAAAAGCGACAACGCCACCGAAGGCTGCTTGCGAGTCGGCATCACGTGCACGGCGGTAAACATCTGCTAACGTTTGGCCTTCCTGTTGGATTGCGACACCTGACGGATTGCAATGTTTCATAACTGCACAAGCAGGTTTTTGCAAATATTTTAGTATTCCAAAGGCATGGTGTAAATCTTCAAGATTTGTTTGAGACAACCCACTTTTGCCTGTTTTCAAAATTTGATATGCCCCCAAAAAGATATTAGTTCCATCCGCAGGTCTATAAAATGCAGCTGGCTGATGTGGATTGGTTCCGTATCGAAGGTCTTCAACCTTAATCCATTGTTTTCCCAATACGTTGATAGATTCTGGGAAAGAGCCTTCTGTTTTAGTGCGATACATCGCTTTTAAGTCGATTTTGTTTTTGTTATCATTCATTTTTATGACTCCCCAAGTTGAAAATTGATTTATTTTAACATACACTCATAAAGTATAGAAAATCGACGGTTATTTAAAGGATGTTTGATATGTCTCATTTATTTTACTTTGTAATTCCACATCACTCTCCAAAAGAAGGGGATATTGTTTTACAAGGGGAAGAGGCTCATCATGCTATTCGTGTTGTTCGAGTGAAGGCAGGGGAGCATATCGGTTTTATTGATGGGCAAGGAGGAAAGTGGTTTTGTAAGGTAACTAATATCTGTAAAGACATATTAACTGCAAAGATAATCAAATATCAATATATTCAAAAAGAAACGGATGTCTGTTTGATTATTGGCTGGTTACATCGGGACAATGCCATTGAAACATTAGTGACATATGGAACTGAGATGGGTATTTCCGAATTTCGTTTTTTTCAGTCGGAACGCTCGACGCGTCCCATACGGCGAGATGATAAAATAAAGAGATGGGTGGTTCAATCATGTAAAATTGTCGGTCGACCTTGGTTCCCAAATGTAACTATGCATGAGGGTTTATTATCAGCAATCAAAGATTTTGAGGGTAAATTATTGATAGCTACGGCTTCACATTCGTCAATGTCCATATCTCAAGTAGACTGTTCCAAGCCCTGTGGACTTATCATCGGACCTGAAGGGGATTTTTCTGAAAATGAGATTGCAATGGCGGAGAAAGCAGGGGCAAAGCCTATTTATTTAGGGCCTGATGTATATCGTAGTGAATTGTCTGCTTTATTAGGTTCTTTTTTCATTTTGGGAAAACAAGGTTATTTTGAGAAATCGCCCCAAAATAATTTTTCATTTGATTAGCACGATATTTTTTTAGCAAAATAAATATAAACAATAGGGAGATATTATCATGAGTGAAGATTGCCTGTTTTGTAAAATAGCACGTAAAGAAATACCTTCGACAGAAGTATATTCTGATGATGAATTTTATGCTTTTCGAGATATTCATCCTGCAGCACCCGTTCATGTTCTTTTAATACCACGGAAGCATATTGCTCGGATAACGGATGCCAGTGAAGAGGATGAAGCTCTTTTAGGAAGGATGCTTTTACGGGCAAATGAAATTGCAAAAAAGGAAGGAATTGCAGAACCTGGCTTTAGATATGTTCTAAGTTGTAACGCTCATGGTGGCCAGCTTATATTTCACATTCATTTGCATATTTTAGGAGGTAGAGAATTGGGATGGCCTCCAGGTTAATTAACTAAAAGTATTGAATATGAAAATTGATGTAAATACAAAATTATGTGCAGTAATAGGACATCCAGTTCGACACTCGTTGTCCCCTGTCATTCATAATGCTGGGTTTCAGAGTTTAGGTCTTAATTATGTTTATCTTGCCTTTGATGTTACCGACCTTGAAGGTTGTCTAAAAGGGATGCGTGCTCTTGATGGATTTCGTGGGATAAGTGTGA
The DNA here is from genome assembly GCA_035361075.1 of Candidatus Hydrogenedens sp. Lineage (NCBI taxonomy): Bacteria > Pseudomonadati > Candidatus Hydrogenedentota > Candidatus Hydrogenedentia > Candidatus Hydrogenedentales > Candidatus Hydrogenedentaceae > Candidatus Hydrogenedens > Candidatus Hydrogenedens sp. Next base: position 7,229 of record DAOSBX010000020.1, read on the forward strand.
CCATTCCCCACAAAGAGGCAGTAATCCAATATCTTGATAGAGTCGATCCAGTTGCCCAGAAAATAGGTAGTGTTAACACAATTACTCACGAAGGGGAACAACTTTTGGGAACGAATACAGACGGTCAAGGGACACTCAAGGCTTTTTCAAGGGCAGGTGTTACTTTGTCGGGGAAGAGAATTCTTTTCCTCGGTGCTGGCGGTGCTGTTCGTGCTGTTGCGTTTACTTTTGCTCAAATGGTACAACCTGCACAGATTACTATACTCGGTAGAACACCGTCACGGCTGGAAAAACTGCTTACTGATCTAAAACACACTTATCCTAATATTCTTTTTCAACATGGATACTTAAGTGAGGACATTCAGCGGTATATTACGGAACATGAAATCATTATACAGGGGACACCTATGGGGATGGAGGGACATAACTCCGAGAAGTTGGCTTTCCCTTTTGATGTTCTTTCTTCTCAGCATGTCGTATTTGATATGGTATATCGACCACTGTACACTGAATTGATAAAGGAAGCACAAAAAAGGAATTGCACAGTAATAACAGGGATAGAAATGCTCGTAGAACAAGCAGTATTACAATTCGAATTATGGACAGGGATACCTGCCCCTGTGGATGTAATGCGGAACGCTGTTGAAAAAGTATTAAAACAATGTGATATATAATTATTGTAGACAAGGAGAAACATTTATGAGGGTTCAGTCTTTTATTGGTAAAGCAAGCGTAGAAGGACTTCATCAAATGGATAATTTGATAAACGATTGGATTAAACGGACACGCCCTAAAATCATTCAGATAGCACAATGCCCATGCACATCAGCAAGACACGATGGTAGAGACCAGGAAACAATAATTGTAGTTACAATTCTGTATCAGGAAAGTGAGGTGTAATTATTTTTTCTAAATGATTACGTCAGACATAAAAGGGAAAGAGTTATTTTTTGACCGTTTTGTTTTATCCTACATAATAATTGGAAATAAATGTCTTTAAAGAATAATAATATTTATAGTTTGTTATGATTTTTTATTTTTAACCCTAATCAAGGAAAAAGGGAATGGATATGGATTTTGAGAAGTTTTTTTCACCTAAAACAATAATTCCCAAGTTAGAAGCGCAAAGTAAACAAGAGGTCATTTCATCATTGGTAGATTTGCTAAAAGAAGAAAGCAAGATAACAGACCGCGAAAAGGTTCTTTCCGCAGTGATAGAGCGAGAGTCGGTAGATAGTACTGGTGTTGGAAATGGTATTGCTTTACCGCATGCGAGTATTCGCGGTTTAAATAAGATAATTACCGCGATAGCACGTATTCCAGATGGTATTGATTTTGTTGCTCAAGACCGCAAACCTGTATTTTTAGTCATCTTAATCTGCTATCCCCCTACACAGAACCATGTTTATTTAAGTCTTCTTTCAAGTGTATCGAAGGTATTTTCGAAAAAGGAGAATGTCCAGACGATTATAAAACAGACATCGGCAAAAGCAATTCATGACAAGTTATTAGATTTACTTCTAAAACAGGATGAGCAAAATAAATTGTCTCATTTAGAAAAAAAACCAGACGAAAGGGTTTTAATTACCCCACCCCCATCGGGTCCTGTCCCTGAAATTCTATTGTTAATACGTCTTCAAATGATTGAAGAAGAATTTAAAGTGGCTACACGTGGAAAAAAGCAACTTCAACAGAAGATAGATAATTTGCGTTCTCTCATTTCTAAAGATACACTCCAACATTATGATAAGCTAAAAGAAAGAAGACCACCTGCAGTAGTGCCTATTGAGGGCAATACCTGTCATGGTTGTTTTATGACATTATCTACAGATTTTGTCCAAAGAGTAAAGCAGGAAAAAGATAATCTATTTTTATGCCCACTATGCCGAAGATTTGTGTATTGGATATAATTTTCTGAAAATAAATTTTATAACAGACTGTATATATGGACGACGTATTTACAAAACAAGAAGGTATTGTGTCTGCCCTATTTAAAGGGTTATCTTCAGATGAAGTAGAACGATTGTTCGATAGTGGGCTTATTGTCCACTTTAAGAAAGATGAGGTTGTGTTTTATCAGGGGAGTATGGGTAATCATGTTTATTTAATTTTAAGTGGTTCTGTTGGTGTGTATCGGGACGAGAAACAAATTGTTACATTAGATAGTGGTGAAATTTTTGGTGAGATGGCATTATTTACTAAAGAACCGCGTTCAGCCACTGTGAAAGTTCTCCAAGATTCACAACTATTAATTTTTAGTGAAACTTCATTTCATAAATTGTTGACTAAACAAACAGCAGTACGGCTATTACTAAACATCATTAACATTCTCTGTGAACGATTAAAGAAAAAGAACGAAGAGTAAGAACCCAATACATCTTTTAGAGGGGTTTTTAATTTGAAATTGGTGAAGAAATAATAGGTTTGGTATGATTCTTTGTAATTTATTAACAAACATTTAACTTATAAGGGTTAAAGAGGATGTTATCACATTTTTCATTTCTTGATGCGAGTATTGTCGGTGTTTATTTGCTTTTAACTATTATTGCTGGGTTGGCAGTTCGAAAGTATGTAGGGAAAGTAGAGCATTATCTTGTTGCTGGCAGGGAGATGAACCTTTATTTGGGGATTGCTTCACTTGCGGCGACAGAATTTGGTATTGTGACGTGTATGTATACAGCACAAAATGGTTATAAAATGGGATTTGCTGGGGCAACACCAGGGATATTACAAACAATTGCTATGCTTGTCGTAGGTATTACTGGTTTCTGTATTAAACCTTTACGAGACGCAGGAGTTATGACTATTCCAGAATTATTTGAGAAGCGTTTTGGTTCTACGGTGAGATGGTTATCAGGTGTTGTTATTGTCCTTGGTGGTCTTTTAAATATGGGTGTATTTCTGAGAACAGGTGGTGAGTTTTTACTTCTCACGGCCGGTTTTAATCCAGATGCCTTTGCTCAATCCCATCAGCTTGAAATTATGATGAGTGTTCTTTTGATAATCGTAGCAGTATATACTGTTCTTGGGGGGATGTTGTCGGTTCTTGTAACAGATTTTTTGCAGTTTATAGTAATGAGTTTAGGGATGCTTGTTGTTACTGTGTTAATTTTAGGAAAGATAGGTTGGACTCCATTAGTTGAGGCTGTTCAGAAACATCATGGTTCTGCTGGCTTTAATCCATTTTTGATGGAACGTGGTTGGGAGTTTGTATTGTTTAACCTTTGTTTACAATTTGCGGTTGTACTCACCTGGCAGGCAGTAATTCAGCGGGTTCTTTCCGCAAAAAGCACAAAAACAGGAAGGCAAATTTATGCTCATACGAGTTTTTTCTTCACAGCACGGTTTCTCATCCCAGGTTTGTGGGGCATTGCAGCTTTAGCGACATTAACTCCAGAACAAGTCGGTGGAAATACATTATATGCAATGCCCAAGTTTTTGAGTATGTTTCTTCCCAGTGGTTTAATGGGAATTTTGATTGCGGGAATGTTAGCAGCAGACATGTCTACGGACTCTGCATATATGTTAACATGGGGAGGTGTTATCTACAATGATATTCTGGCTCCATTCCGCAAAAAACGGGAATGGTCAGAGAAAAAAGGCGTGCTTATGAATCGGTTTATTGTGGCGATGATAGGTTTATTCCTTTTGTTTTATGGATTATGGTATCCATTAAAAGGAAATCTATGGGACTATCTCGGGGTTACGGGAACAATCTATCTATCAAGTATGTCTGTGCTTTTAATTGCTTGCTGTTATTGGAAAGATGCAAATAACTGGGGTGCTATGGGGTCTATTATTTTAGGTGCCCTTTTCCCTATCGGATTTTTAGTTCTTCAACAGCTTCCAGCAACAGCGGAATGGGCTCAAGAAATCGGTCCATATAAATCTGGTATCTCTTCATATATCGTTTCTGGATTGGCAATGATTATCGGTTCATTATTGAAAAAACATCTCGTCTTGAACAAGCAGAATCCTTAATACAAAGGAGATTTGTAGATGTCTTTTTTTTGGTTGTTAATTACGATATTTTGCATTGCGTGGTATTTTACGATGACATTTTATGTGGGAGTGCGTGGCTTCTTTGATATAAAAGAGATGCTACTTGCTCTTAAATCGAACGATGCCTCCAATACGAAAGAAGAGTAATCTTAAAACAAAAACCTTAGTAATATTTTGTTTGTATTGTTTATTATTTAAATATACTTTTATTATTTCCTGTTACACACCGAAAGCCACTGTTCAGGGATTTGAATAATGGGAATAGGGGAGTTTGTTTTCCATTTGCCATCTGTAAAATCTGGAAACTCTATTTTCTTTCCACCTACAGATGCTGATTGTTCTGATAATTCAATAATAGCTGACCATGTTGCCGAATCGTATACATCAGGAAGTGAGGTTTGTCCTGTTCGGATGGCACGTACCAATTCACGAACTGTGATAAAATCACCAAGTCCATGTCCAGCAGTTGAACCGCCAGCGGATTCGTAAGCAGACCACATAGGATGTGCATATTTATCAGTGTAAGGTTCAAAATCTTCCCATGTATCTTTTTGTGGGCTAATATCCTCTAAATAAATTTTTTGTAGAGACCCGAAATAAATTCCCTTTGTTCCTTGAACTCTAAATATAGAGTCGTAAGGACGTGGTAAGGTTGTGTCATGATATAACGTCACTGTTTTTCCTAAGGCTGTTTGAAGTATGGTTGTATTTATGTCACCATGTTTGATATTCATTTTTGCGAGTTTGTGGTCGGCACCATATTTTTTTACAAAGTATTCATGCATCCCGAATGGTGGGGTTGATACACTGTATAAGGAAACAAATCGGTCACCTCTATTAATGTTAAGCCACTGTGAGATAGGTCCGATAGGATGCGTTGGATATGTATTTCCTATTCTGTTAATTAATCCTTTTCCACGCCAGTTTAACGTGCCTGTTTCATCTGCTAACAGATATCGGCAATCATGTTGGTAACCACCTTCTGCATGAACAACCTCACCAAAAAGCCCTTCACGTATCATACGAAGAATGGTGAGTGGCTCTTTAAAGTAGCAGACATTCTCTAACATGAAACAGGGTTGATTATATCTATTTGAGGTTTTAATTAGTTCCCAACATTCTTTAAGAGTGATTCCTGCTGGGACCTCAATTGCGGTTAATTTACCTGCCTTCATTGATGATATGGCTACTGGTGTATGCCATTCCCAGGAGGTGGCGCATAACACACAATCAATGTCTTCTCGTTTTACCAGATTTTCAAAATCGGTCTCTCCGTTTGTGTAAATTTCTGGGACGAAACTTTGTCGTTGTGTGCATAACGATTTTGTGCGTTCTGCATGTTCTTTTCTTATGTCAGCAATAGCACGAATCACGACATCGGAACACTGGGTTAATAAATCGACCAAAAAATGTCCCCGATTGCCAACTCCAACGACACCAATGCTTGCTTTTTCTTTTAATTTTTCCCTTTGATTCATAAGCATGCTTAATGATAATGACGGAGGGATTAACAAGGCTGTTTGTATAAAATCTCTTCTTGAAAGGTCTGTCATATCTATTCCCTCTACTTATTGATTGTTAAAACACATTAGTCTTGATAGCAAATGAAGAAGGATAAAAGTCCAAGATTGAAATGTTCTTTTTTTATATCAAGATATAGATTTCGACGTACCTGATAAATTCGTCCTACTAATTCATCATGAAGGAAGATGCCAGACTGTAAAACCCAATATGGTTCGGAGTTATTTCCAAAAAGCGTTACTACATAGGCAGAACCAAAGAAGGAAAACTTTGGTTTTATAGTGGCAATATGTTTATTTTCCTTGTAAACGTCAAGTATTTTAGGTGCTGTTGATGTAAAAGTGATAGAGAACCAACTTCGTTTTGCTAAAATATAACATATTTCTTTTTCTAATGGGTCTTTTATAATCCACTTTTTTTCTTTCTCTTTCTCCTCAACAAAAAAGTATATTTCACCTTCTGAATTTACGCAAGGGAATAGCCCTTCTTTCCGAACATCCCCAGGAATTATATATAGGTTGTGATTTAAAAAAGGGTCTGGTAAATCTACAATGTTCTGTTGAACAGCGACATGAGCCTCTGCCAAGTATTTTCTCCAACGTAATTCGTTTAAGAGTGCCCTTCCTGTAAAAAAGATAATACCAAATAGTGTAATGAATACTAATGATACTGTTCCAATATATAAAACTTGTTGATTTCCTAATATCAATCCCCAACAGGTTACAGAGAAGGAAACGAACACAATGATAAAGTAGACTAATAACAGTATTGGATTTAAGCGATAAACGATACGAGGCAACGTAAAATAACATACAGCCCGCTCATAATCACTTAGATGGTCATCCATTTCTACCCTTGGCATGGATGGAATTCCTTTGTCTTTTATGTTTTATTCAGATGGGTTGCATCTTTGTATATATTATCTATAATTTCATCCACACACAAAGATAACGTTTTTACTACTTCTTTTACGTCTTTATCTGCTGGCTGTTTTTCAACTGCGTATACTTTTTGGGTAATGAGTTTCATGTTTTCTGGATTGAGGAATTGCACAACAAATTTTACGTCCACGTTAATTTGTGGAGACATTTCTACTACTTCAAAATTTAATACATCGATATGAAGATAAACATCAGGGGTGTTTTTACTTAAATTTTCACACATAAAAGATTGGTTTATTTTATGGGTTAATAATTCTTCTAAACTGGAAGCCCAAAGATGTGTTGAATAATATTCAATTTCGACTGGGCTCTTTCTTATCATAATTTCTTTTCGTTTTAATGGTTCTGCTAACTTAATACTTGCCACTTGAAGCCATAGGGGTTGTGAAGTATCTTGCTGGTGTTTTAATGACCATTCCAAGGTGTAGTAATGAAGTGGTGGCGCAGATATACAACCGATACATATATTTCCAATTAAGAATATGAAAATTGTGGATATTATACAGGTAATATATTTCATTTCTTCCCTCCTGGGATTTTCCCTGTAATTAAGGATTGAGGTTGTTCAGCCAATGTTTGTGAGAGAATACGTAGATTACGAATAGTCTCTTTTAAGTCGAGCATAACTTCATCTAAATTCCTGCGATTTTTTCCTATCCAATTCCGTGCCTCTGAAGATAAGGTATCAACATTACTTGTTATTTCTTCTACATTCGCTAAAATTGTTTCTAAGTCGTCAGCAGTTTTCTCTGATAATGTTTGGACTCGTGTAAGAACCTCCTTAATTGAGTTCATTGAATCGCGAATAGGTCCTCTATTTTCTGCAATAACAGCGTTAACTTGTTCTAATAGTTTTTTTACGTCCTTTTCTATATCCGTTACATTTTTTACAATTTCTGTAATATGTGGTTTTTGCTCACCCATAAGATTTTTCAGCTCAGTAATAAAGTCTTTCCCTTCGCTTAAGGTATCGTTAATTTGCTTTGTCAGGTCTGATACACGTGGTCTATTCTCGCCAGATGCTTCAGCAGTCCTTGTTCTTTCCATACCCAAGAAATCTGTTAGGTCATCTAAAAGTTGTTCAACCTTTGCTATAGTGGACGAAAAATCGGGCAATTCAACAATTCCGCCAGATTTATTCACAGAAGCAATAAGTCCTCCTTCTTCAAGGACAGGTGCTTGGGCGTCACCTGTGGATATTTCTAAATGGCGTGCTGAGGTGAGAGAAACTTGTTCTACCGTAGCCACACATTTTTGATTTAGAATAATATTTGGTGCAACCGCAATTTTCACACATACCTGAGTTATATCTTCAGGGTCAGTAAATATATCGATAACTTTACCAATCTTTAAACCGCCATAGCGTACATCCGCACCACGATCTAAACCTAATGTGTTTTTAAACTTGGTATAGTATATTTTTGTGCCAGCGTAAGGTCTGTAACCTCGTACTGTTAGGATAAACGCAATTAGAATGATGATGCTAATTAAAACAAACAATCCCGCTATAATTTCTTTTTTCGTAAATTCAACTGCTTTTGAATTCATTGTTTTATACCAATATTTGTTTATGTTATGTATTATTACATATTTTCAAAAGTATCCAAAATTGACGGGGCGGTTTGATTTTCTTCTGGATTTGGAGTTCGTGCAAAAAATTGACGTAAGTATGGGTCAGAATGAAGTCCCATCTCTTTCAAATCGCCAATAGCCACAATTTTACCTTCATGTAGGAGACAAACACGGTCTGCAATGATTTGAACGCTTTCCAAATCGTGAGTGACAACAACACTGGTAAGGTTAAATGTGCTTTGCATTTTTCGTATAAGCTGGTCTAATCCTGCTGCGACAATAGGGTCTAATCCTGAGGAAGGTTCATCATAGAAAATAATCTCAGGGTCTAACGCCATAGCCCGTGCTATTCCAGCACGTTTTTTCATTCCTCCGCTTAATTGAGAGGGATATAAATGGGCACACCCTCCGAGACCTACCAGGTCCAGTTTAATTTGTGTCATGATTTCTATTGTTGAGTCTGCAAGGTTGGTATGTTCTTTTAAGGGTAACGCCACATTCTCTCCTACTGTCATCGAATTAAACAGAGCGGAGTTCTGAAAACACATGCCAATCCGTTTTCTCAGTTCTATTTGTTGTTGTGTATTAAGGGCTGTAACATCTTTCCCAAACATATAAATTTTTCCAAAACTTGGTCGGAGTAATCCTACTAATGTTCTGAGTAATGTACTTTTCCCGCAACCACTACCGCCAAGGATTACAAATATCTCACCTTTTTTTACCTTAAATGAGATATTATCAAGGACTCGCCTTGTCCCGTACTCCACGACAAGGTTTTCAACTTCAATTATGTATTCGGAGTTATTATTGTTCATCATTCTGTAAAGTAAAATAAAGCTGTCCAGATTAAATCTACAATGATTATTGTAAAAATTGATGTTACTACAGAAGAAGTGGTCATTTTCCCAACACTTTCTGCGCTACCTTCAACTTGAAATCCACGATAAATACCCACCCAACAGATGGTAAAGCCAAAAAATAAACTTTTTATTAGCCCTGAATATAAGTCCTTGGCGACAAGGGCATTTGCTGTTTGGTCAAAATAAGCCCAAAAATCAATTCCGAGAATTCCAACGGCTACCACAAATCCACCTGCAATCATAATTGCCATGGATAGCACTGTAACACAGGGCACTGCAAGTATCATCCCCAAAAATTTTGGCACGACAAGAAATTTTGTCGGATTTAACCCCATAACCATAAGGGCATCCACCTCTTCAGATACCTTCATTGTGCCAATTTCCGCAGTTATAGCCGAGCCACTTCTACCTGTAATAAGAATTGCAGACATTAACGGTGCTAATTCTCTTAAAGCAGATATACCCACCAGATTCGCTATAAATATCGTTGCACCCCATTGCTGTAATGTATATGCGGACTGCATTGCCATAATAATCCCGACCAATAAAGAGATAAGCCCAACGATAGGCATAGAACGGAAGCCATATTCAACGAAATGTTCTACCGCACTTTGCCATCGTAAACCTCTGCCTCGCAGGGGTTGCCAAAAAAGCCAATTTAAAGTGTCCATAATAAGTACACAAACAATTAATAGAGAGTGTAAGCCATTTAAAAAATGATGACCTATATAACCTAACAGGAATCTCATTACTCCTCATTACTTTCTATAATAGTAAAGACAGATTCTAATCGAGCAAGGTTCAATACTTTGCGGACTGCTGGTGAAGGAGTAGATAACTTAAAAGATTTTTTTTGTTTCATAGCAGAGCGTAATCCTTCTACTAATGTTGCGACCCCCGAAGAATCCATATACTCCACAGTTGATAACTGTATTATAATAGAGGTATTTGATTTATCGACAGCTTCCATAATCGCTTTGCGTAGATTTGGGGAAGTGTATAAGTCAACTTGACCCGATACTTGAATTTTATAGTTTCCATTTTGTTCTACCGATTTTACTTCTATGGACATAAGTTAACCTTTCTTGAAACCTTTTCTACGGGTTCTCAGGATAAGACAATTTCTACCATCATTATCTACATTAAACTGTATTTCTTCAAATGCACGTTTAAGAATAATTAAACCAAGTCCATGTGGCTTGATAGTTGTAGGTTGTAGAGGTGCAACTTCCTTTCTGTCTAAAAAGTTTTTTGGTGGGCATGCTCCACAATCCTGTATTTCAAATTCAAGCCATACTGTTCCCAGTCGTGCTGTTAATTGTATTATACCTGAACGGGAATTGTGGTATGCATGGCGAATACAGTTTGTGCATGCTTCATCAAGTCCTAAAACAATATCATCTATTCGGTCTTTGGAAAAGCCTACCACGTCTAAATAATTTTTTATTAAAGCCCTAATAGGCTTTAAGAGTTTTGGATGTGAACGGAATGTTATTTTTAAGTCATCACGCATGGTTTAGCCACCGAAATAGGAGTAATGTGCAATCGTCATGAGGTGAATTAGGTTCTGTGTGTTTCTGAACTTCACTTAATATCGCCTGTACAAACTGTTCTGCATTTTCAAAATGTATAGTCTCAACCATTTTTTTTAATCTATCAATACCAAATTCTCTGTCAATAATTTCTTTTTCATTATCTTCATTTCTTGCCTCAATGATTCCGTCGGTAAATAATAAAATAGAGTCTTCCTTCGATAAAATGTCGTTTTCAACTTTCCATGTGGAGTTAGGTAGAACTCCTAACGGTGGTCCACTTGGGTGGAAACAATAGTCCGTTTTGTGATTTCTTAACCATAATGTCGGTAAATGTCCAGCATTAACTACAGAAATTTCTCCAGTCTTTATATCTACAACGACATAACATAAAGAGCAAAACATGCCTTGCTGTCCATACTCGAAGAGGTCTTCATTTAGGGCATTGATTACATCCACTTGTGAGGATAATCGTTGTGCCTGAATTCTAAATTCAGTAAGCAATCGCACCATAGCAAGGGAAGCAGGCATTCCTTTTCCAGATACATCTCCTACAATAAACCCAATTTTATCTTTTGGTAATAAAATGACATCATAAAAATCACCACCTACTACCTTTGCTGGCAAAGTTCGTGCATACATATCACAATTGTTCGGGATAGATTTCCAATTGTCAAATAAGAAGCCTTGCTGAATGACAGCTGCAGTTTTTAATTCCTGGTCTAATCTATACTTTTCTATTAATTCTTGATATATTCGAACATTTTCCATAGCGAGACCTGCCGCATTACCCACAGCGGAGGCAAGTAACAATTCTTCTTCGGTATATCTGCTCTGTTCCGATACTGTATCCATATATAACAAACCGATCACTTTCTCTTTGGCACGAAGCGGAGCACAAATGACAGATTGGACATTTAAGGAAATAATACTTACTGCTTTTTTTAGCTCATCGTTTTCCATAATATCCTGATAAAGCAGACTTTGCCGTTCTTTAACTACTTTATAAATAACAGTACTGCTAATGGATACTCGATTTACTGGAACAGAGATAAGATGTCCTCCTTCCCACTGATGAACACGTTGACATTGAGGGCATGGTAATACATTACCGTTTTCGTCTGTTAGTAAAATGGCACCGTGGTCGATAGGTAGTACACGAGAGGTTGCTTCGATAATTTTGTTTTGTAATTCACAATGATTGAAATTAGTTGCGATTTCATTAATAACTTTGCAAAGGGTCTCTAATAACAAGTTGGCTCGTTGTTGCTTTGTAGAAGGAAGTGTTGTCTCATCCATGCTGAGAAAGGAATGAGCCACAATAGAACTTTGGTCGCCAATTTCTGACTCTTTTTTAAGATTTTCTGTTGGCTCTTTGTTCTGCTCTATCTCAAAACGGAAGGTTGTTTTCCCAATCTGAATTAAGTCGCCAGGATGAAGTTCTCCTGAAAGCATCTTTTGCCCGTTGATGTATGTGCCGTTTGTACTTCCTAAATCTTTCCAGATATAGCCTCCTTCTTTAGCCTTCAATTCAATATGTTTGCGAGAGACCGCCGGGTCTTCTAAAATTAAACCACATTCTTTAGTTCTGCCAATAATTAAATGGGTAGGGAGAGGTATTTTTTCTCCTTTGTCATCGTTTACTAAATATGCTTTGGGCACTTCGTCTCTCCCAACTCGTTTTATAACGATATTATCATTATTTTACAACATTTACTAATATATAAAATACAAATTTCTTTGTTTTCGTTTCATTATAACCATTTTATTTTTTAATGAACCACCTATCATTACTAAAAATTGCAATTGGGATTAGCCTTTTCCTATTGGCAATGATTTTTTCTTGCAATAGCATAAAGTTAGTTACTCTCCCTGGAACAAGTTTAAATGGCGAAATTTTTACACCTAACGATTTTGCAGGGACAACTGAGGCTGAATAAAAACATGTATTTAGTGGCAATGAAGTTGCTTTCTGCCATACAGGGATACAATCTGTAAGGGATGTGGCACTTCCTGCAAGATACGGTGTACCTTTTAAACATAATTTTCTATCCTTTTGTAGTTCTACTTGAGAACCGAACTCAGTATATTCTCCTGGTTTCATCCCCATAAATTGTGTGGCATCGGAAACAAGAAACACCTTTCTCCAACCTTTACACATGGCTATCACTTTTAATATCGGCTCGGGCAAGTGATGCCCATCTGCAATTATAGATACATTCAAGTTGTTGTTCGCAAGGGCAAACCATATCGGATTATGATGGCGATGTATGTAATTATGAATACCATTCCCAAGATGGGTACAAATAGTTGCCCCTGCTGTTATTGCCTCTTGCATTGTTTCTATGGTTGCATTATGATGACCCAGAGCAACCGTTATTTTATGGGCAACCAGGTATTTTATAAAAGAAATGGCATTTTTCAATTCTGGGGCTAATGTTACATACAAAATAGCATCACTCAAATGGGAAAAATACTTTTCCCAATCCTTTATAGATGGTTCTCGAACAAATTCTTTTGCATGAGCACCCCGAGGCCCATCTTCGGAGGAAATCCATGGTCCTTCTAAATGAATCCCAGGAATTGCAGAAGAAAGCTCTTTATGCTTTTTGATAGCATCTGATATAACTGAACAAAGGAATGCCATTTTTTCAAGAGAATTTGAAACAATTGTTGGAACCCACGAGGTAACACCTATTTTTAATAACTGCTCTGACAATTCTAAGATTTTTATATCATCTAACTTCTCGTCTTGAACGCTAATTCCAAACCCACCGTTTATCTGGGCATCAAATAGCAATGGGGCAATAATTGTCTCGTTATCCCCCAAATCTGCCTTTTTTGTCTTGTTTTCTGCTCCTACCCAAAGGATTTTACCCTCTTTAATACCGCATGTGATTGGTGTATGATGATGAATGGGAATACCTCGAATTGTCAGCATGATTCCTTTGTTTATTTTTATCATTTTTCCCTTCCGACCGAATTTATGAGTTCGTTATAGAAATTTAGATACACCCGAATACCTTTCTTTAGAAGGGGTAAGTTTTGATGTTCATTGGGACCATGAATACCATCATCTGGGAGAGCGAAGCCTAACATGATTGAATCAATACCTAAATATTGTTGGAGCCATGCGACAACAGGCACACTTCCACCTTCTCTGCGAAATATGGGTTTACGCCCAAATTCTTTTTCTAATGCGTTTACGGCTGATTTCATATACGATGATTTTAAATTCATCAATGCTGGTGGGGCACAGGAATGAAGTATTAAATTCCACTTGATTTCAGGTGGACAGTGTGTCTGTAGAAATTCACGAAGGTATGTTTCTATCTTTTCTGGTTCCTGGTCAGGCACAATTCGCGTCGAAATTTTTGCCCGTGCCTTTGAGGGTAGAACTGTTTTTGCCCCTTCTCCTGTAAAACCTCCGATGATTCCATTAATTTCCAGAGTAGGTCTGGCTCCCACTCTTTCAATGGTACTGTATCCAGCTTCGCCATAAAGATGCGACATACCTGTTATATTTTTCCATTCGTCATCACTATGTGGAATTTCAGCCAACAATGTTCTTTCTTCTTCGCTTAGTGGACGAACATGTTCATAAAAATGCGGTAGTGTTACCCTCCCCTGTTCATCATGCATTTTTGCTATGAGTTCACATAGAACATGCAAAGGATTACGGATAGTCCCTCCATAAAGACCACTGTGTAAATCCTGTTTGGGACCTTTTAACTCCAATTCAAAATAAGTCAACCCTCGAAGTCCGTATGTTATTGCAGGAATAGTAGGAGCAAAAATACCTGCATCACAATTCAATGCCACATCAGCCTTTAATAAATCTTTGTATTTTCTTAAAACAAGTTGCATACTGGGAGAACCAATTTCTTCCTCACCTTCAAGGATGTATTTTAAGTGCAGTGGTAAGGTATTATGTGCGAGCCATGCCTCTGTGGCGGACATCTGGGCTAATAATTGCCCTTTCATATCAGATACACCCCGTCCATAGATATAGTCCCCTTTTATTGTAGGTTCGAATGGCTTTGTTAGCCATTCACTTTCAGGGTCTGCTGGCTGGACATCATAATGCCCATAGATTAACAATGTGGCTACAGGATTAGGCGGTTTATATTCTGCAAAAACCAGTGGATGCATGTCAGTCTCGATTAATTCAACTCGATGAAAATCTAATTTCTTAAAATAGTGCATTAACCACTGTGCTGTCCGAAGGACATCCTTTTTGTTTTCGGACAGTGTAGAAATGGAAGGAATCGATACGAATTCTTTTAAGGAATAAACAAAATCGTTCCAATGCTCATCCACATACGACAAACTTAGATTAGATAAAGCCACTACGATACTCCTCTTTATGTATCTTAATACCTCTAAAGTTTTAATTTTTTATCTACTAAAAACAAAACTACGACACCCCTTTTCCGATGTCGTAGTTTATATCAATGTGATATTAAATTGGTAAAAGTTTATTAAATATCACTGGCATCCAGACCTGTAACGAGCCAGTTTCCATTTTCGTTTGTGAATGTCAATTCTACAGTAGTGGAACCAAAATTGCCTTTTATATCAATAGGATATGCTGTGGCAGTATTTCCATCTACTTTAATTTGTAATTTGCTTAAATCCACTTCAAGATTATCGAGATAACCTACATCCACTGCCTGTTGTAAAAATTCACGTGCACCAGCCTTATCACCCCATTCATAATGTTCAAATTTTTCGGAGAAAATTCCCATCACTCCGTCAATGTTTTTTGCCTTTAATGTTTCTGCAAATTGATTAATTTTTGCAGAGATAGCTTCTTCGGGTGTTACCTTTTTTCCAGTCTGACAACCGAGAATGACTAAGCTCATGCATACAACGACTGTAGCAATTGTAAGATACAAAATGCGTCTTTTCATGTTAGACCCTTTCCTGTTAGTGTTTTGTGTTATTCAACTATCTAACTACCTTCTCAAAAAGATATGTCTATATTTATACCACTTTTATTTTTGAATTTCAAGTTATAACCTTATCATTCTCTCTCTATTTCTCTAATTATACTTCTTACCATTTTCTGAATAATGGGAACCACTTCTTGAGTGAACCATGCATTTTTCTTTAACCAGAGATTATTACGGAATGAAGGATGTGGACACACTATAATGGGTGGAAAATATTCCTTCCAATGAAATACCGTCTCTGTAAGTGTAGATTTAATTCTATCTTTTAAAAATAATTTATGAGCATATCCACCTACAAGAAGAATTAACTTATATTTTGAAGTGAAAGGAAGAAGTTTTGACCACCATAAATCGGCACATTCATGTCGTGGTGGCAAATCTCCACCTTTTACGTTTCGGCCAGGATAACAAAATCCAGTCGGAATGATTGAGAAATACCGTGTATCATAGAACTGTTCTCTTGATACGTTTAGCCATTTCCTTAGTTTGTCTCCGCTGGGGTCATTCCAGGGCAAGCCTGTTTGATGAACTTTTAATCCTGGTGCCTGTCCTACAATCAAGATAGGAGACGTAATCCCAACCCGCAAAATAGGATTTGCTCCTAATGGCAATTTTTTATCGCAAAATCGACATTTTCTAATTTCTTCAGCAATTTGCAATAGCCTTTTATCATTTATGCTCATAGAGGAATATTTTTTATCCATTGAATAAAGCGTCAACAAATGAATTTGGGTCAAAGGGTTGTAGATCTTCTACGCTTTCGCCAACACCAATTAGACGAATAGGTATATTTAATTCTCTCTGAATTCCTAATACTACACCTCCTTTGGCTGTTCCATCCAGTTTTGTTAAAACAATCCCAGTAATATTTAACGCCTCTGTAAATATCCGTGCCTGTTGCATTGCATTCTGCCCTGTTGTTGCGTCGAGCACGAGTAATACTTCATGTGGTGCTTCGGGCATTCGTTTTTTTATTACACGATGTATCTTTTTTAATTCTTCCATCAGGTTAACTTTTGTATGTAGTCTACCAGCGGTATCTATAATCACATTATTCGCTTTACGTGCAATTCCAGCATCAACAGCATCATATGCTACTGCGGCAGGGTCTGCTCCTTCTTGATGACGAATTAATTCGGCACCGCTACGTTGACTCCATATTTCTAATTGTTCACCAGCCGCAGCTCGAAATGTATCTCCCGCAGCAAGGATTACTTTTTTCCCTTCTCTCCCTAACAGGGCAGATATTTTCCCTGCAGTTGTAGTTTTTCCTGAACCATTGACACCAACAATCAGGGTAACATGTGGAGGTGGTTCCGCAACCCAACAAATTTCATCCTTATCCGAGGTTAACATTTCTGTCATAATTGATTTTAATAAAGCCAATGCTTGTTCTGGTTCGGTTATCCCTTGCTTTTTTACTTCTTCCTTTAATCGCTCTATCAAAAAAAGACTTGTATTTACTCCCAAATCTGCTTCAATTAATAATTCTTCAAGGGAGTTATAAACATCATCACTTAATTTGGGGTATAAGGAAAAAATATTTTTTATTCCATCTGCTAATGCACTTCTTGTCTTTTGTAATTTTTGTTTAAGATTAGAAAAAAAAGTCATTTTAAACATTTAGATATCCTTTATCTTTAGATTACAAATTAAAAATATGTTGGGAGAATTTGCGGTTTAGAATTATAATCCCTCTTATTTTTTATGGCAACCTGAACGCATAGAAACCGAAATTCTCACTTGTCAATTCGCTACCTCCATATCCCTCAAAATGACCATCTTCCCGTTTGGAGACGATACCTGAAACAGCACCACGATTTCCACCCCATTCACAGGACGCACGATCCCAATATGCGACAAGCCGTTGTTCTTGCTTTTGAGCTACCCCACGAACCTGTGCTCCATTGTCTAATAAGGCAACGAACAAATAAGCATCATCTTGTTGAGAACGTACTAATGCCTTTCCCACAGGGGCATAATTATCATCCACATCTCGTACTGCAATGACAAATGTCCCTTCCATGGTTTCTATATTCAAAGGTTTTTGAATTGCTTCATAAATCTGGTTGCTTGCTACTACCTGTGACTTCAAATTTTCTGCCATAGTATTTAATTGCTTTCCCAAATTACCAGACCACGGTGATTCTGATGAAAATGAAAATTCGCTACTACTTACTAACCACATCATAATTTGGTCTGCATTCAGTCCAGCAAAGATAATAACAATAGTCCCGAGAATAGCAATGATACCCAAAACAATATTTCGTGGACTGGGCAATTCATCTCCCACTAATAATTGCTCTTCTGCCTGCATTCTTAACCTTTTTTGGTCACGTAGATTATTACCACAGGTTTTACAAATAAGTGTCCCTTCTGGATTGACCGTGCCACATTGCACACACACCGCATCTGCATCAATCTTCTGTCCAGGTGAGGAACTATAATCTTGTAGTGTCCTTCTCATATAGTAAAACCTTATTCAACATATTTAAAAATTTATCTATTCACCGCTTTATCACTCAATAGTTTACAATTATTCTCTAATTATTATACAATAAAATAATGAAAGTATAATACTTTATTAATATTTTATACTTTTGTCATGAATTATTCAATCAAAATTTAATAAAGGAAAACATTATGAAAAAAGAATTTTTTATGTTTGGATTCGCTATTTTCCTATTTATGTCAACAATAATTTATTGTGAAGAACCGATAACATATGCGGAACGTTTAGGCTGGGAAAAAGGGAGTCGGGTTATTATATTTCATATTGATGATGTTGGACTTTGTCATGGTGCAAACCAAGCAACAATAGAGTCTTTTACTAAAGGAGTAGCCACATCATGCAGTATCATGATGCCCTGTGCATGGGTTGATGAATTTGTGAAGGAATGGAAAAAAAATCCACAATGGGATGCAGGACTTCATCTAACGTTAACCTCCGAATGGGATAATTACCGTTGGAGTCCCGTCTCCGGTTTTCAGCAAGTGCTCGGGTTAGTAGATGAATCAGGCTATATGTGGGGAGATGTTGCCGATGTGGTTGTTCATGCAAAACCAGAGGAAGTAGACCGTGAGATTCGTGCACAATTAGCCCTTGCAGAACGGATGGGAATAAAACCTACACATCTGGATACACACATGGGCACTCTATTTGCCACTCCGGGATTTACAGAAAAATATATCAATTTGGGAATTGAAAAGCAGATACCAGTCCTGTTTCCAGGTGGACACATGCAGTATTTACAGCAAGAATTACCCTTCACTCAGGATTATGTAAAGAACTGGGCACAAAAAATCTGGGATGCCGGTTTGCCTGTTTTAGATGATGTTATAACATTTGCCTATGACTGGAAAGTAGAAGATAAATTAGACCAGATGAAAAAAACATTGCATGAAATGAAACCAGGTGTAACAGAGGTTATTTTACATTGTGCTATTCCGACGGAGGAATTTCCATTTTTCACTCAATCTGCAGTCACAAGAAAAGGTGATTATTTATTGATGATAAATCCAGAACTTAAAAAATTCCTTGATGATGAAAAAATCATTTTGAGTACATGGAGAGAGTTAAAAGAACGACGGGCAAAAGCTAAGTAAACTATACTTTCTATACAAGATGGGCTAACTTTTCAATTTCTTGACAGAAGTGTGGAAAAGTCTCCTCATAATTCCGTGCCAACCCATGAAAGATACTTGAAGAACCTAAAATAAGAATATTAGCTCCTAAACGAATGAATTTTGCTCCATTTCTTACTGTTATATTCCCATCCACTTCAATATCTACAGAATATTGATGGTATTTAATTTTTCGAGCAAGAATTTGAACTCTCTCGAAAGACTGGGGAATTAATTTTTGTCCTGCATACCCAGGGTCTACTGTCATCACTAATACCCTGTCCACCTCAGGCAATAGGTATTCCAATTCGTCTAATGGTGTCATGGGATTGATAGCTATCCCTGCAAGGAGTCCTAAATCACGTATATGTTTAACAACTCTATGTGGATGTATGCACGCTTCGACATGCACAGTAATTCCAGAACAGCCTTTCTCAACCAGTCGTTTCAAATACCGTTCAGGTTTTTCTATCATCAAGTGAGCCCAGCACGGTAGAGAACAACATTTTTTTGCGAGAGAAATGAAATCGAAACCCAATGTTAAATTTGGAACGAATCTACCGTCCATCATGTCAAAATGAAGTTCATTAATATTTATTCTTTGAAGGGTACGAAACTCTTCTTTTAGATTTCCTAAGTCAAGACACATCACAGATGCAGAATATTTAACGTTATTAAAATTAAAATCTTGTTTATCCATATTTACGTCACACCTTGATGGAGTCGTTTAAATTAATTTGATTATCTTTATATTTGTTTTAAAAATGTGGATACTTCAGATAATGTTGGCATTGAAGGTTGAGCACCAAATCGGGTGCAAGCCAAAGCACCAACAGCATTGGCAAACTGCAACGCCTCTTCTATGGATGTTCGTCCCCATGCTAATGCCAACCCAGCAGTAAATGCATCACCTGCAGCAGTGGTATCAACCGTATTAATTTTATATCCATTAATGAAAAATTTTTTTTCACCATCACTATAAAAACAACCTCTTGCCCCTAATTTCAGCACGACAGCACGAGCACCCATTTTCATCAATTTCTCAGCACAAACTTGACAATCCTTTTTTGTCTCTGGTTTCTTTCCAACAAGGAACTCTGTCTCTGTTTCGTTAGGCGAAATAATATCAATATAGGGGAAGATATATTTAGAGATTTTTCTTGGTGGACCTGCATCAACAATAGTTATTAAACCAGCCTCCTTGGCTAAGATAATGGATGCCTCCACAGTCTCGGATAGTAATTCTAATTGGGTAAGGAACACATCTCCCTTTTTGAATATACCTTTCTGCTGTATAACATCCTTCGGTTTTAAATCATGGTTGGCACCTGGAATTACAACAATACTATTTTTACCTGTTTTATCAACAAATATTAATGCGGTTCCAGATAAAGAATCGACTGCCTCTTTAATAGTATGGGTTGGTATTCCTTCATTCTTAAAATTTTGTTTCATAGCTTTTCCATATTGGTCTTTCCCAACACAAGCGATAAAACGAACCTTTGCCCCGAGCCTTGCAAGGGCTACAGCTTGATTTGCCCCCTTCCCACCGAAAACCACGGATAACGAGTCCCCACGAAGGGATTCCCCTTCCTTTGGCATCCGTGGAACTTTTGCCACCATATCAACATTAGCACTACCAACCACGACTACGCTTCGTTGTTGGTTCTTTAATATGTTGAGCAATTCTTTCATATTTGAAAGTCCAAATCAATTTATATTTGCTACTTTGTTAAATTCCATGCACGAGCAAAGGCTTCAAAAGAACGGTCATATGTCTTCTCCACCTCTGGTGGGAAACAGCATCCAGGCAGTTGTCTCTTTTTAAGATGGTATTGGAGACATTCACAACATAAGGCATGTCTCGGGCAACCCGGATAACTACATGAGCAAAAAGATTGATTCCGTTCTTGATTTTTGCATTCTTGTGCCATAGTAGTAAACCTCCTTCAACTATTTAGTTTCATTTTACTTATATATTGTTCCTCATAGTACTTCTTAAATTCACCTTCTTTAATTTTCCGCCACCACCATTCATTTTCCTTATACCACCGAACTGTTTTTTGAATTCCTTCCTCCCAGTTAACAGATGGTGCCCAACCTAATGCTCGAAGTTTAGCGGAATTCATGGAATACCGATAATCATGTCCTGGACGGTCGGGTAACCATTGAATTAACGCTTCATCTTTTCCTGTTAGTTCGAGAACCTTACGTGTGATTTCAATATTTTCTTTTTCAAATCCTGCAGAGATGTTATATATCTCGCCAGGTGTCCCCTCCCTTAAAACGGTGTCTATTGCTCGGCAATGGTCATCAACATATAGCCAATCACGAACGTTGTGTTCTCCACCCTTGTATAAAGGTAAGGGTTTGTTTTCAATTGCATTGGTGATAAACAGAGGTAGAACCTTCTCAGGATATTGATAGGGTCCGTAGGTATTGCATCCACGTGTGATTAATACTGGCAACTTAAACGATTCAAAAAAGGCTTTGCCTAACAATTCACCGCCCGCTTTAGAGGCACTGTATGGATTGCGTGGGTTTATCAAATCGGTCTCCGTAGCAGAACCTTTATCTCTGCTTCCATAGACTTCATCTGTCGAAACCAATAGTACCCTACTTACATTCTTTTTTTGAGCAGTAATTAGAATCTGATATACACCCTCTACATTTGTTTTGAGAAAGTCCTTGGCACCCATTAAACTGCGGTCTACATGTGTTTCCGCTGCAAAATTCACTACCGCATCGCAAGATTCTATAGCCCGTTCTACGGTATCTGCATCCGCAATATCTCCACGAATAAAGGTGTATCGTGATTCATCAATACCTCGTAAATTATCAAGGTTACCAGCATAGGTAAGTTTATCAAGATTCACAATAGAAAGGTCAGGGTACCATGCCAACATATTACGGATAAAGGCTGAGCCGATAAAACCAGCCCCACCCGTTACGAGTATTTTCTTCATCAGATTTCTTCCCTACGTTTTATGTATTCTTTTACCGCTTCACGCCATGACGGTATTTTTCTACCGAGTACAGAAGTAATTTTCCGATTGTCCATAGCTGAATATGCAGGTCTCTGTGCGGGGAGCACAAACTTTGAACGGGAACAGGGAAGCACTGGTGTTGATATATCTAATAATTCAAAACATTCTTTCATCCATTGGTAACGTGAGCATTCACCACTATTTGTCGCATGATATAATCCGTATTGGTGGGTTTTAGCAATGTCTAACGTCATCTGGGCTAAATCCCAAGTATATGTGGGAGAACCAATTTCATCATCAGATATTTCTAATTTCTCCGCAGTGCGTGCACGGTTTACCATCTTTTCAATAAAATTATTTCCACCTGGACCATAAAGCCATGCGGTCCTCAAAATAAAATGTTTCGGATTTACTTCTTTTGTTGCCTGCTCACCAGCCAATTTAGAACGTCCATAAACTGACAAGGGATTGGGAATATCATCTTCTGTATAGGGTTTCCTTTGTGTCCCATCGAATACGTAATCTGTGCTGTAGTAAACAACAGGCACATTCCACTGCTTTGCAAGGTCAGCAACAAAACGTGCTCCAACCTCGTTTACAAGAAAAGCCTTGTCAATTTCTTCCTCTGCTCGGTCAACATTTGTATATGCTGCCGAATTAATAACGAGGTCAGGAGCCTCTCCTTCTAATAACCTATACACCTCAGTTGCATTTGTAATGTCTAATTCTGGTAGGTCATATCCTATAACTTGATATTCTGGTTGAAAACACTTTATTAAATCTTTACCTAACTGACCTTTTGCACCAAAAATTAGGACTCGCATACGCTACCTTTCCTGTATAAATTAAAAAAGTATTATAAAGGTATATTAATTTTAACAAAAAAACAGATTTTCCTTGAAAAGTACTTTGGCCTTAAGACACATCAAACTCATTATCACTGTTCAAAATTATAATATATTTCTTACGCACGTCAACCTTCTTGACTGCTATTATGGTTAGGCTTGGTTTCATTCATTCGTTCCTGAACACACCGTAACCACCAGATGGTAGTCTGTAATTCTGTGGCTAACGATGGTGCTTGAGAATAGAATTCCTCACATTGTTTTAGTGCTGTATCAAATTCACCGTGTTCTGTCAGAACCTGTATAAGAAAAAAACGAACAAAGTTAAGATGTGGTTGCTTTTTTAATAATTGTTGTAGTTCAAAAATTGCCATAGAATAATTCCCATTTTCAACAGCACGTCTTGCACGCTTAAATTCCGCAGGTAACGTAAAAGGGAAATTACGGCGGATAAATTCACTTAAAATAGAGACAATCGGAGGGAATGGAAGAATAATATATAACCACCAAATGTTGTAGTTATAATCGTCTGCAACTTGAAATACATAAAGGATAGATATGATACAGAATAATATAAAACTGATAGCGGAACCAACTAAAAATGCCCTTCGATAAGGTTTAGAATGATACCACATCGGACAGATGCGAAGTGGAACATAATTATTTTTCTGCAATGTTTCTTTTATTTTTTGAATTTGCATTATTAAATTTTCTACTGCTACTTTTACTTCAGGTTTCAACCAAAATGAAAAACGCATCGCCTGTGCTTTATGTGTCAGTATAATATTCATCACAGGATTAAATTTGAAAAATAAAATTATCCCACGCAAACCCACAATAAAAGAGAAAATAAACAACCCAATTAATGGAAGCATCCATAACAAATCAGAATTTTTGAATAAAGGCTTGTAGATAAACCACAGGCTAAGAGGTAAAAACAACAAAAAAGCTACCATCAAGCCAATTACCCCTTCCCATAACTTCCGATAATTACGATTTCTACTTTCTTCAATATGAACCACTTCCACTGGCACATATAACGAATATTTTGATACCCATGTCTCTTTGTGAATTATTAAAATTGAACCTTTAAGCTCCAGACGGATTTGTCCAGGATAATTGACTCGCGACAAATTAATACTACACGATGAAGACTCCATGTCACTTCTCGCTTTCTGTAAAATACTAAGTATAAAATAAATGTTAGTTATGTTATATTATACTATTTTATACACTACGTTGCTGAATGGAAACCTAATCAATGGAAGGGATATATATGAGAAAATGTAAAAAATGCTTATTCACATTCTCAGGGGTTACAATTATTATTTTATCTATTGCCATTGCCTTATCGTTAACTTCCTGCTATGTGGGATATTCAAAAATTACAGTTGACGGTAAAACACGATATTATCGTATTCACATACCATCTAAACTGGACACGAGTATACAACCGCCTCTCCTTCTTGCCTTTCATCAATTTAGTGATACAGCACGAGGCATGGAAAAACTCACCCAATTAAACGATTATGCTGATAGGGAGCAATTTATCGTCGTATATCCACAAGGGAGATGGCGAACATGGAAAACAGACCCTATTCCAAACGATGATACCCGCTTTATAGAAGAACTTATTCAGTTTTTGGTGTTGGAATATCGCGTAGATCCAGGAAGAATATATGCAACAGGCGCATCTGCGGGAGGAATGATGATACAGGCATTTGCATGTTATTCTGATAAAATATCTGCAATCGCACCTGTGATGGGGAGTATGACACAGGAACATGCAAGCCAGCGAAAGCCAATAAAAAACATTCCCGTCCTTATTATCCATGGAACAAAAGACCCTGTTGTCCCTTATGATGGAGGAGCAACTCATGCTGGCATTAAAAAAACCACTTTCTTATCCGCAGAAGAGAATGCAAAATGGTGGGCAACCCAATACGGATGCCAGGAAGAACCATTGTTAAAAAACTATCCAGACACAAACCGTGATGATAATTTCACCACAGAGATATTTGATTTTAAGTGCAACCCAAGGGTTATGTTGTATAAGGTTAATGGAGGTGGACATACCTGGCCTGGTGGTAAAAATCGATATCCGAAATTTATCGTGGGTCCAACAGCCCCTGAACCAGATGCTACATACATAATCGTAAAATTTTTCCAGAATAATGCTTTATAACTGCAGTTATATTTTATAAAAAAGGTGTCGTCATAATGATTTCTGCGATTATCCTTGCTGGTGGAAAAGGCTCAAGTGCTTTCCCCTTTTCTACAATTAGAAACAAGGTTACAGTTCCAATATTAAATACCCCTGCTATACGAAGGCTGGCTCTACAATTAAAAGATTTGGGTATAGAACATATTATTGTTCTTACAAAGCACCTTGAACAAAGCATACGATACGCATTGAAGGATATAAGTCAAATTAGTTTCATTCATCTCAAAGAATGTGATGACCCTGCCTCTTCAATTCGAGTAGCAATTCCTTCTGTTTCTACACCCGAACTGATGATTATACATGGCGATATTGTGACAACGCATCATACCCTGAAACACTTTATAAATACTTATAAGGAACAACAGCCTGTTACATCTGTTTTAGCCTCCAATCAACAGCCAGCCCCTAAACATTCTTTACTTTTAAAGGTATCTTCTAATAGGAAATTGGAAGGGCTTGATTTTAATAGAAATGAATCTAATTACTGGTTTTGTGGTGCTGTGATTGGGAAAACAAATATGATTGATGCCTATATTCAAAAGGAAGCAGGGATAATCCACTCTACACCTTTAGGGGTTGTGCCAATGCCAGAGGGAAATATACCCTCAATGTTAGAAATTATGCTCGAAGATAAACAAGAAATATCTGTAATTTCTGCTCGGGATTTTGTTGTCGATTTAGACCATCCTTGGGACATTATTGAGGCAAATCAAAAAGCATTAAACCACTTTTTCCGTAATTTAGAAAGCTCGAAGATTGCGAGTAAAGCAAAAATAAGCGACGGAGCTGATATTGCATCGACGGCGAAACTCTGGCTCGAAGAAGGAGCAAATATAGACAAAAACACTATTATTAAAGGAAACCTATTTTTGGGATCCGATAGTCAAATCAGTTACGGTGCTATTATAGAAAGTCAAGTTTTTATAGGAACAAAGTCTATAGTCTCTGAATATGCAAAGATATTTAGTGAGTCAGTATTAGGAGATTCAAATTTAGTCTTACATAATGCAGAATTTTATGGTTTAACATTAGATACAGTATTTATGGTTCATTATTGTTGTATCTCGGGAATGATTGGTTCACATGTAGACATCGGTGCCGGTACTATTAGTGCTACCTGGCGATTTGATAATACAACGCGACCAATGAAATGTAAAGAACATTTAGAAACACCTCCATATCACGGCAACCTAACGTATATAGGTGATTATTGTAGGACAGGTATTAATGTCATGTTTATGCCAGGTATACGAGTCGGTGCTTATTCATGTGTTGGTCCTGGTGTTATCGTGAATAATGACATAGATGCATATTCTCTTATTACTCAACGACAACAATTAGATGTAAAACCTTGGGGACCAGATAGGTATCCCTGAAGGAATAAAAATTAAACGATTGAAGGAAGTAACAATGGAACAAAAAAGTATCCGCGGTATTATTTGTGCAAATTTAACCCCATTTACTAAAGGTGGAAAAGAAATTGACCATCCTAAGCTACATCGCCTTATACAATTTCTTCAGGAGAAAGGGGTGCATGGGTTGTTCGTAGGCGGAACAACAGGCGAAGGTCTTGTAATGTCCATAGAGGAACGAAAAGAACTTTTGGAAAGTGTTTTGAAATGTGTAAATAGGAAAATAATGGTCATTGCTCATACAGGCACTTTTGATTTACATTCAACAATAGAACTTACTGCTCATGCAGTTGAAAAAGGAACCTACGGTGCAGGTATAGTTGCACCAGGATATTATTATTATGATGAAGAGGCTCTCTATAAATATTTCTCCACCATTGCTTCTGAATTCCCTAACTTTCCTATATTACTTTATAATATTCCATCCTGTGCAAGGAATTTTCTAACCAATTCACTTATTATCAAATTAGCAAAAAAACACAAAAATATTGTTGGAATTAAAGACAGCACAGGGAATATGGTGAACTTATCTGAATTATTACTCCAAAAACCTACATCTTTCACTATAATAAACGGTGTAGATGAATACGGCTATCAGGCTTTCTTAGCAGGGGTGCAAGCAGCTGTTTCTGGAACATCTAATGTGGCACCAGAAATTTATCTCGGCGTCTATGAAAATGTGATGAAACGTAAACTGCCCGAAGCATGGATTTACCAATCCCAATTAACAAAACTTTGTCAAATCCTACAATACGGTAGAAACCTTGCCATCTTTAAACAAGCATTGAAACTAAGAGGTATCGATGCAGGATTTGTCCGTCCTCCACATCGTGAACTTTCCAAACAGGAAATCCAATTATTAGAAAAAACTCTTAAACTACTTAAATTAACTTGATATCAAGGTTTTATGTACATCGGGAAATCGTTTTATCCCTGTATATTATTGTTCTGATTCTGTTTTTCTCCCGCGATATTTTCAACGAAATGTAAGATAATCACTCCCATTAATATCATCATACAAACTAAAATAAGTACGAGAAAAGCGTATTTTGATGGTAATAACGAAGTGATATATGCAAGGAACCCCATACAAATAGAAAAATAATACAAGGAAAATACTACTTGTCTTTGGGATAAGCCTAATCGTAACAATCGATGATATATACAATCTTTATCTGAGGCAAAAAAACCAACTTCTTTGGGACGGCGCATCCTCCTTAAAAAACTCAAAAAGGTATCTAAGAAGGGAACTGCTAATACAACAATAGGTACTGTTAATGCAACAATTGTAACACCCTTTTTACGCTCTACTAATGTGGCACAGCCTAAAACAAAACCTAAAAAAAGTGCCCCTGCATCACCCATAAAAACTGATGCTGGATGAGAATTATATATTAGAAAAGCAATCGTGCAACCTAACAAAATGCTCATAATTAAACAACTAAGTATCTGTTTATTACTATAAGATATAGTAAAAATAGTGAGTGATGAAATAGCCACTAAACCACTCGCAAGTCCATCAAGTCCATCTACGATATTAATCGCATTAGTAACACCAACTATCCATAATACAGTTATCACCAAAGCTAAAGGTCCAACATTAATAGTACCTCCTAAAGGATGTGCAATAGTGGTTACTTGAAACCCCCAAAAAAAGAGAATTATTCCAAATATTAATTCAATTACTAATTTCTTGCTTGCTGGAATTGAGATTAAATCATCTAACACTCCCATCAATACAATAAATGTTCCACCAATACCAATTACTACCATCTTATTATCAAAATATTGTGGATATCTACATTCAACAAATAAGCACGCTAACAAATAGGTAATATAAAAAGCTAAGCCTCCTAAATAGGGTATAGGTTTTTTGTGAACTTTTCTACTCTCATTAGGCACATCATAAATACCCAATTTCATTGCTAACCATCGAAAAATCGGAACCAGAATCAATGTGCATAAAAATGATAGTGCAAAAACAGTGACATATGCCCAGTCGTGTGTTTTCATTTCTTTTGGCCTCCTTTTAATATACCTACAACTGCAACAGGGATATTCTTTTTTGAAGGTTCATACTTAGCCCAATTTTGAACCGCCATCCCTTCTTTTGCACCTTTAACACCAATCCCTGCAAAAGCATAACCATAACCAAATAATACTAAATCTTTTTGATTATATGTTTTCTTAGAAAAACCGAAGGATAATAACTTTTGTTCTAATGTGTCTGTCATATTTTCTGTCGCTTCATCCGATACTGCAAAAACTCCAATATGTCCCTCTGGCACTTCTTCTAAAAACTGCTCCATCTTATAGGCTTCATTTTGACTTTCCCATATATCAAAACGGTCTGCTCTGAAAACTTTACAAGGAGGAGGTGTTAGTATTAATACATACAGCCCCCTTCGATTTCCTGCATAGTTCTTTCCTTGAAACCATATCTGTGCTCCACTTCCCTCTGGACTACCTTCACTTAGTATTAATACATCTTCGTCAATTTCTACACCTGTATTACCTATTCTTGAAGTAAAATCAAATACCCCCCCGCTATATAGGAGAAAAGTCAGAATTTGTTTTTCTGTCCATCCTCCATTCTGTAAACATTTCCAGGTATTTCTTGTCAATAGTTTCCACATAGAGAGAAGGGATAAAGATGATGTTTTAGATAATGAAAGATTTGTTATAAAATCATCATGTAAGACACTTATATTAAAATCCAATTTGTTTACTTCGGCTGTATGACAGTTCTTTACAAGTTTTGCAATTTCATAATACATAACTAATTTTTCTATAGAACCTATGTCCCCTGTTTTTGTTTTGATGTCTTTTAAAAATAAATATGCTTTTTCATCAACGGGCTTGAATATCTGTATACCTCTTTCTATTTCCTCTTTCGCCTTGTCTATATTTCCTTTTTGAAAGTAGTATTTTGCTCTAATAATATAATTTTCAGGATCTACAAAATATTGATATTGTGAAATATAATAATGTGCTGTCAAGAAAGAAGCAATAACAATAAAAATAATACCCCATAAAACAACGAGACTAAATAATGAATTTGTTGAACCTTTCATCTTAAAAAAATACCCACTTTCAGTAACAAATAATTAAATTAATTGTTTATATTGGCAGATTCTATTTACACCGCACATAGAATTAACTCTTGAGTTTATTTTAACATATTTTGTTTCCTTTACCAAATATCATATAATTTGTATTTATCATTAACTCAAGAAGGAAAAGATTGAGCATGAAAACCAAAGATATCTCCGTCAGAACGCAACAGTTCATACGTATTTTACTTTTTATTTCTTTACTATCTACACCATTCGCTTTTTCACAAGATACAGAGAAGGAAAATAAAGATAATTCTCAATTAGGTGTATCAGAAGAACAAGCCAAAGATATTCTTACAGAAACTGACAGTGGTATCAATGCAAATTCTGGACGAAGCGAACTAAATCTTCAAAAGGAAATATCCGTAGACCTAATTGACCTCGATGCGTTACGGAAAGCCACAGAAGAGCGACGAGGACCGAATGCTGTTGCACGTATGTCATTAAAGGAATGTATTGAGATAGCATTAAAACAGAATCCAGATATTATCGTTAGTGGATTAGAACCAAGAAAGGCACAAGCAGACCAATTAACAGCCTCAGGGATGTTTGACCCATTTTGGCAAACATCTCTTCAATATAATTACGCTTCTATTATCGCCAATCAGCAAATTCGTGCTTATGCTGGAATTAATAGCGTAGAAACACATCAAACAACTTTCGAATCAACAGTTGCAGGAAAAATAAAATTAGGCACACAATACGCAGTTACTTTCAATAATGAAATTGAAGAAACGTCCTTCTCAGATTTTACCAAAGAGTATGGTGGACGACTCTTACTAACCCTTACTCAGCCATTACTAAAAGGCTTTGGTATTAAGGTTAATGCTGTTCAGATTGAGATGGCAAAACATTCGGAAAAAATTGGCGAAGCCCAATTAAGAATGACCGTTATGAATACAGTTGCGGAAATTATTAAAGCTTACTGGGACCTTGTGGGAGCGATGGAAAATGTGAAGGTTCGTGAAGAGGCTTTGGCAAATGCAGAACGATTATTATCCATCAGTGAAAAACGACGCGAAATTGGCACAGCCGCAGATATTGAAGTACTCCAAGCCAAAGCGGGTGTCGCAACACGACAAAGTGAGCTGGTTACTGCACAGGCACAATTAGAAAGTGCATCAGATATCCTGAAAAACTTTCTTTTATTAAGAGATGGTGATTTATTCTCAAAAACGTTAATTGTTCCCACGGACAGACCTCATAGTTTTGAAAACGAACGTCTTAACGTAGAAAATTTAGCACCTGATGTAGACCAATCTGTTGAAAAGGCTCTAAAGAATCGCCCTGAAATTGTTATGGCAAGCTTGCAGATTGACATTGCTGACTTACAATTATTAAAAGCACGTAACGAAATGCTTCCGCAAGTGGATGTTATTGGTAGTTACGGGCAAGGTGGAAGAGACCGTTCCCTTGCTAAAATGTTTTACGGAATTCGTGATGATGATGAGACTTACTATACCTATGGAATTAAAGCCGTGGTTCCCCTCGGTAATCGTGCTGGGAGAGGTGCCTATCAGCGAGCCCGTCTTACTAAACGCGAATCAGAGGAACAAAAAAAGAAAATAGAACAAACAATTATGATGGGTGTTCATCTGGCAGTACGAAACGTGGAGACAAATCGTGTTCTTGTCGAAAGCAATCGTCAGGCACGCAAATTACAAGAAGCGAATGTTATCGCAGAAGAAAAACGACTCCGTTTAGGAGTTAGTACCAGCTGGCGAGTATTACAAGTACAAACAGATTATACAGTTGCAAAAACTCTGGAATTACAAGCACAAATTGCATACGAAAAAGCCCTTACCGACCTCTATCTTGCAGAAGGGACATTACTGGAACAGATGGGGGTTGAAGTAAGTTTGCCCCAAGTAGAAGACGTCATCTCGTATGGAGAAAGCATCAAACCCCGCTGGGAATAATCCCTAATTTATAACTTTTTTCTCACTCTAACGTTGCGCGATGTTTAATTTCCTAACATATAAAACGCCCATAACAACAATAACAATAATGATATTAACGATGCCGAAAGAAGTTATAGATGTAAGTCCAGTTGTGTATTTAATTTCCACTTGTTTTGATACTATTGTTTCTTTCGCATCAGAAACCTCCACCCAATAAATTCCCTCATCCTCTTTTGACATATCTTCAATCAACAACATAGATTCATTACCACCAATAGGCTCACCATCTTTCCACCATTGATAATTTATAGGAGGAATACCACCTGTAATATTAATCATTAATGTATAATGCCCCCCATCAACGACAATCGCTCCTTCTGGCTGTTGTAATAACTCCATACGAGGATAAATTCTTAAACGAACCTTATTTGTATAAACCATTTCTTCTCGAGAGTCACCCACATAACATTGGTATTCTCCTGCATCTTGTAATGTTAATCCATTAATCTCCCATGTATTTGAATTGGGCCCTACGGACTCCCCATCTTTGAGCCATTGATATGTGAGTGCCCCTTCCCCACCAGAAATATTAAATGACAGAACAACTGCATCTCCGAGATAGTAATCCCCTCCTACAAGGTATGAAAGAATCTTAATACGATTTGTTACTGTTTTACTTTTTGGTTCGATTAAATAATTTCCGGCAAGGTCTGTTCCTGTGGACACGCTAACAGTGATATCTTCACCCTGTAATAAATTCCCGTTATTCCAATTTAAAAGATAATTATCGGGTGCTATTTTCTGCACCGTGTTAGGATTTGTGCTTAACGTGCCCTTACCCGGTCCAGATAAACTATACCTCGTAGCCAGAATCATATATGGTTCCATCGCCTCCGAGAATAAAACCCGTATTCTTTTACTATCGACTACTCTTACATCAATAACATAGGGAGGTATCCCGATACTCGAACATACCACTGTATCCCAATCCGGATCGATTAGATTTCCGTATATGTCTTTGACATTTTGCACCTCAATCTGAACCAATGAGCCACCTTTCATTTCACCCTCGTCCCACTCCAATATATAGGTTCTTGAGTCTGTATCCTGGATAACCCTGGACGGGTGAATAACAAGCGTACCTTTACCAGAAGCCCCTGACGGATTACCAACTGTATAATTACCAATAAACAATGCCGAAGAGCCCATATCCTCACTATACTTAATTTTTAAAGTCCTCTCATTGACTGCTGTAAGGGACAATGCCCTTGGCAATGTTACCTCAAAAATATCTGATGCGGTATTGTGCAGTGGGTCAATTACATTCCCTGCTAAATCCTGAACATCATTTACCTGCACTGTTACTTCTTGCCCTTCTGAAATACCTGTGCCTGTTGTCCACGATATAGCATAGGTCGGTGGAAATTCAGCTACCTTTTCTACATTGGTAGGTTCACTACCTGGAGGAGTATCTATCCACCATCGATAATTGGCAGGATTCAGCACATTACCTGGCTCAATTTCTTTCATAGATTCCGAAAAAACAACATTAATCCGTCGTGGCCCCATCACTTCGATCGATGCTAACATTGGAGGCACACCCCCAGTTCCACCGCCGACATGTGTTCCACTATTCGGTTGACCTATGGGATTGCCTTGTGCATCGAACACCCCTGTTACGGTTACAGTTATATCTCCCCCATTTTTCATCTCTCCGCTGTTCCAGATTAGTCTTACATTCTTATTATCTATTTCCGTCACTTGGCTTGGATTGTCGGATAAGGTTCCTTTGCCATCATTAGAAATAGTGTAATTACTCGGTTCGCCCAATTCATCTGTTCGCATCGGCTCTGAAAACTGCACCTCGACTTCCAATGGCTGAGTAACCTGCACCGAGGCAACATACGCAGGTGTCGCATCAATCACATGGACATGAAAAGTCTCATCATAATATAATCCCATCATATCCGTTGCCCAGACCTGAACGGTTAAATATGGATTCTCGGATCCATTTAATACACTTGGCAAATCCACCACCAATTGATTGCCATCAAGTCGAAACGCTCCATTTCCGTTCTGAACCAAATTCAGGGTATGTGGCTCTTCTGGGTCAGGGTCAACCACAGTTCATTTGTTTTTTAGGTTGTTCCGCTACCTGGTATGTGGCTCTTCTGGGTCAGGGTCAACCACAGTAAACTCTGCTACAACTGTACCTTCAGGAACATTGTCCAGCACCTCTATTGGGTCGGAATCGGGTATTATGTCTGTGGGACGGAAGAATCCTTCGTCAGCACCAATATCTGGCGAGGCATAGAATGAAGGTAAAGGCCTACTTTGTCCTTCAAAATCTATATTGGTTGTATCTGTTATTCCTGAACGGCCTAATGCACCACTCCCTGTCTGTAATTTGCCGACATCATCCAATTTTGGATCGGCATAAATTATAATTTGGTCATCTGGCGGTGTCTCGAAACCACCTTTCCCATCTGCAGAGTTACGGTTCCATGCTAAGTTTTTCCATTCAAAACCTGTTTCCCAAACGGGCAAAATATTAGAGGCATTAGGAGCATCAAAAATAGTGCCCGCAGAATATAATGTATCACCCGTCCTACCATGAATTAGCCAATTCGTTACTGGGTTAGCTTCCGGCGAAGTAAGTGTTACATGATGCAAACGAATGTTAGCAAACGCAGTAGGAGATAAGGTGTCACTAAAACCGCGTGTATCTATATATGAAAGAACGCCACCACCGTAAAAAATGGTATTAGCAATGTTCAGTTCAGGACCATAATTACCGCCAGTGGCACCGGAGCGAAATGTCCCTGCACCAAAACCCCACCAACAAGAATCCTCTCAATTTCAACCGGTCCTGATAATTCTCCGCCTAAACAGGTAATTGCATAACCAATATATGGCTTGATTATACCCTTCGCACGGTAAAATTTTATTGAGCCACGCAATATGCGAGCATAAGTCCCTGTATTGCTTGTCATACCATCCATATTTACCCAGTATATTGGAGATGGGATTACATCATCTGCTGTGTCGAACCAATCTGTACCTGGTTCTAATCCTAATATTTCTACTCGAGCACTACTTTGCTGAAAGTTGAATGCACGCTCTCCACAGGCACCTGTGAATACTGGCTTGTATAGCCGATAAATATTCGGCGTAGTTTGATTATCCTCGCCTAACTTATCAAATAGATTTGCACTACCACTTCGAAATGAACAATTATAAAAAACTACCTCCGACCCGCCATCACTTGCAGTAGGGCTATCCGCTTTTACTGCTATTGCACTATCGGAATAGGTACTACTCTCTTCCGGAGCAAAGATACATTCTTCTAATGCGATTTTGACCACATTTTTCAGTGATAATCTAGTCCCTCTCCCCTTGGCATAGCTAAAGTCTATATATCGCAACTGGGCTTCCATTATTCCAGTGCCATTCATTGGTCCAAGAACCATCAACGGTAAAGTTTGCTCGACTTCGTCCCCTCCTAAGAACCTAACCATGTAAAACTGGTGCTTGCTCGCAGGAACATTCTGCAAATATATATAACTTCCATTGGGTGCTCCCGGTTGTTCTACTGGCTCCCAAACACGCTCCTTTTTGATAAAATTTGCTTTCTCGACTATAAAAACACCGTTTCCATTCATCGAGGTAGCAATCAGCGGAGAAGAGTATTCAGAAAATAACGCTATTCGGTTGTACACACCTTCATCGTAACCAATAATTTTTAAAATTTTTCCCATCGTAGAATTATTTGTAAATACAGGATGATCGCTATTGGGTCTAATCTCCGGACGAATGCCAACATCAGCAATTACTTCAATATCACCACTATCTGCGAGGACTAATTCCGGTACGAGAAAGTACACCCCCTCACTTTGACTTGGTCCTTGCCATTCTATTCGGATAGTGTGATTACCGGGATTTGTAACTGTGGCGTGTGTCCATGCATCAGATAATTGTTCAAACCCCCACTCGTTAGGATTTCCCGTTGCATCATTAGGTGCACCTTCGTAAATACGGTATAAATCTGCGTGAGTATATGAAAATGAAAGGAAAAACACAAAGAATGAAATTGTTCTCCCACACCATTTCATAATAATTATCCGAAATTAAATATTATATATATGTTATAATTTTTATTAATCTTATTATATCATAAATCATAGAAAAAACAACACTATATTTTATAGTTTCTTTGCGTAATAATCGGATAATTAAAAGGGTTAGTTATGATTGCTAAAATTTCATTACTTGGAGAATGTAATATTATTTCACCATTAGAAAAATTTTTATCAGAACAGGATAAAAAGAATTTACTATTTATTGATGATAATACTTATATCTCTAATTCAATAGAGATTAATGAACAAGGAGAGTATTTAGAAAAAGAGCAGATATATTTTGAGAAAGCAGGTCCACGAAAGAAAATTTTCTTCCAACCCGAGAAGACAGTTGCGGGAATAGTAACCTGCGGAGGTATATGTCCAGGATTAAATAATGTAATTCGTTCCTTAGTGGTAGAATTGTGGTTTCATTATGGGGTTCGGAAAATTTTAGGTTTTCGCTATGGATATGAAGGATTAAATCCAGAAAAAAATTTACATCCGATTCAGCTTGACCCTGAAATTGTGGACGAGATACACGACGAAGGAGGAACAATATTAGGCACATCGCGGGGACCACAAGCTCCAGAAAAAATGATTTCATGTTTGTATTCTATGGGTGTTAATGTACTATTTTGTGTTGGTGGAGATGGAACACATCGTGGTGCCTATCAATTATTCCATGTATTGCAAGAAAAATCATACCCCATTTCAATAATTGGAATTCCTAAAACTATAGATAATGATATTTTATATACTTCACGAACCTTTGGTTTTAACACCGCCATTGAGGAAGCAAGGAAAGTCCTTATTTGTGCACATACAGAGGCAAAGTCTGTCCGATATGGTATAGGTTTGGTTAAGTTAATGGGTAGAGATTCAGGGTTTGTTACTGCTTATTCTGTTCTTGCAAGTCAGTTGGTTAATTATGCAATCATCCCAGAAGTAACAGTTCCTCTTCATGGTAATAATGGTTTTTTAGCATGGCTTGAGCAAAGAATCCTTACAAGAGAACATGCACTTATCGCTATTGCAGAAGGTGCAGGTTTAGAATGGATAAAAGAAGGAAAGGAACAACAAGATGCATCGGGGAATATTGTACACCCTGATACGGGTAAATTTTTAAGAGATACAATTACAACTTATTTTAATAAAAAACGAATTCCTGCACAGATGAAATATTTCGACCCAAGTTATTTAATACGAAGTGTTCCTGCGAATGCAGAAGATTCGGCTTTTTGTGATGCACTGGCTCGAAATGCAGTGCATGCAGGAATGACAGGACGCACAGGACTAACCATTGGTTATATCCATAATCAATTCGTTCATATCCCCATCAAAATGGTTATTTCAGGCCGTAAAAAAGTTGACCCGAACGGGTCCTTATGGCAAACTGTTCTCGCCAGCACAGGTCAACCCATCTCAAAGTAATACATAAGTTTTTGCTATTTTCAATGATTAAACATTTATTAATAAAATTATGAATTATAAAATATGATAGAATAATTAGAACACTTTCAATGCTCATGATATATTGAGGTAATATGAAAAAAACATACCAATTACCATTATGGCAAGAAAATAAAATCCCTAAGAATAAAGAAGTTTCTTTTATTCCCCTTACGAATAAAAAAGTCCCGATACTTTTCAGAGAAACAATTCCAGAAATACCTTCAACCACTTATGGTGCCTTTGAAATTTATAAATATCCTGCCAAATTTATTCCTCAGGTAATAGCATTTATATTAAAAGAATACGCAAAACCAGGAATAAAAATTTTTGATCCGTTTGCAGGTTACGGAACGGTAGGAGTTGTGTCAAGAGTTTATGGGAACCCTTATGAACTATGGGACTTGAATCCTCTTATAAATGTAATTCACAATACAGCGATAATGGAATATCCTAAAGTCAATTTATTTGAACTTTTAAATGAAATTAAAATCTCTAAAAAAGAATTTCTTCCTAAGTGGTCTAATTTGAATTATTGGTTTCCAGAGGAATTTCTTCAAATATTGTCAACATCATGGGGTTTTATTTATTCTTTGGAGGATAGATTAAAATACTTGTTTCTTATTCCTTTATTAAATGTTACAAAGTATTTTTCTTATGCTGATGAAAAGGTCCATAAATTGTATAAATCGAGACATTCTAAGCAGAAGATAACAGAGTTAATAAAAAAAGATTGGAAAACAATTTTTTATAATATGCTTGAAAAGGAAGTAGGGAAATTACAAAGAAAACTTCTTGAAAACAAACTACTAAAGCCACAAAATGTAGAATATAGAATAAAATCAGGGATTGATACATTAAAAGAAGAGTTAGATAACGAAGTCAATATTCTAATTACTTCCCCACCTTATTTACAAGCACAAGAATATATTCGTTCTACAAAATTAGAACTTTTTTGGCTTGGTTATGATGAAACTTATATTAAAGAATTAAATAAAAAAGAGATTCCTTATTGTACTGTTCCGGAGATAGATATCTATTCACAGACATTTTATCAATATAGAGAAAAAATAAAAGAACGTCATTTATTATTACTATATGACCGTTATTTTCATGGGATATTAGGTACTTTTTCTCGATTAGAAAATAAAGTTAAAAACTATATGTGTATTTTCGTAGGGCCTGCAAAAATCAGGACAACCTCTATACCGATTGACGATATCATTATTGAACATTTAGAACAAATGGGGTGGTATCACGAAATAACGTATGTTGATAGAATTGTTTCTCGTGTAATGTTCGAATCAAAGATAAATCCTGCTTCGGGAGAAGAGGATAGTAGAATCAAAACCGAACATTTAATAATTTTAAAAAGAGGTTGATATATGATACCAATAAAAAAGGTAGACCTTAAGAACAGTACAAAATTTAAAACCATTTTGTCCTATTTTATTAATGAACAGCAGGAAATTATTTTTAAGAAGAGCAAAATATATTTTGAATTTGATGAATTAGGAGATTTATTACTTTCTGCTTGTAGGATGAATGATTATAACATAGTTTTTTATGAAGGGAAAAAGACTTTCTTGAATGATGAAAAACTTTTGTTATGGATTTATGAAAAACTCGTGCCTAATACTGTTATTGTTAAAATTGATGATGAAGATATTGTTAGATTATTATTATTTTGTATGGAAATTACTTATCAAATGTTTTCTGGGGGAACGAGAGCAACAACAAGTGCAAAAGGTTTCCGAGAACGACGAAGAACATTTGAATCTATCTTGGTTGACCAATTTACAGGAAAATTAGGCGAAGTTATGATTAAAAAATTTTTGGAGAAAAATTTTATAGGGAAAAAGATTGAACTGGATTGGGAAATATCAAGGCAGATAGAAAAATACAGAACAGATATTATGAATGCGAGGAAAAAAAATAAGTATTAAATCCTCGCCATCTTTGGGAGGAATATGGGCAGAAGCAGATATAGGTTACGATTATGGAATTATGGTGAAATGTTCTGTTCCCCAGCAACCTATTTTGCAATTTTTTGTTGAGGTTTGTGGTTTTACAAGACTTCTAAATTTTGCAGAAGGTAAAATTCCTTCCTCAGATATTTTATTTAGCTAATACTTAAGTAATTTGCGGGAAAGAGTAAAAAAATACAAGTGTGGCGAAATACAAACTGACTTAAAGGCTTTTATTTGTGGATATTTCAATACAGAAGAATTTGTACCCGTTAATGAAGGTATTGAACTTCCCTATTTAGGAGTTGTAAGGGAAAAAAGATATTTAGTTCCTATTGACACATTGAAATGGCGAAAAGAGGAATGGAAGAAATTTTTTGTTGAAGCAGGAATTAAATAGATAAGTAATAACGTATTTTTATATGTAATATCGTGAATGTAGAACTAACTAATTATACCAATTATCTAAACAAATGGATATAAAGAATACATAGTATATTTGTAGTTAAGTTGAGAAATGGATTAGTCGTGTTTGGGAAGATTGATAATGTGTGAGTTGATTAGGAATTTAGCGATTAGTTCTGCTTTTATTTGTGCGCCTTGCTCGTTATTATGAATTAGATCTGTGAATAGATTTCCGTCAACGGGATAGGAATTATCCAAATCTAAAATAGGTATATTTTGTTCTTTTGCAATTTTCTCTATCACTGAATTCATTTCTTTTATGCCAAACGACATAATTCGATTAATAATAGCAACAGATTTTTCATCTCTCACTATAAAATGATTATTATGCTTGGATTTGTTTAGAGCATACGTAGTTAAAATGGGAATTATTGATTTGGACTTAGCAAGTAAAACAAGATTAGTCAAATTTTGCTCAAACCATATTGGTGGATTGTTTAATAATATGTTCTCAATTGGAATATCCTTAAAAATACCTTCTGGATAAGAACGATTCAATAATTGAACAACAACATCTATGAAACAATTTTGCGGGCTTAAATGCATCGAAAACAAATCAAAATGTGGGATTGCATATCCCAGTTTTACAAGGATAATTCGCATTACAGAACTGGTCTCCCAGAAGGGATAATTAAACATTCCGTCTATACCCCAACGAGCACACGTAATATCTCTCTCTAAAGGATTTTTAGGTATTGGATGAACCAATCGGGTAAATATTATATCGTTGAATCCACCATAATAAATGAGAATATCAATAGGTAACCGTGAAACACGAAGGTTAAAATCAATCAAAATCTCAAAACTGGTCCAGCCATCAACACCCGCATTGATAACTTTTGCTTTAACTCCCTGTTCATTTAAATACTTTTCTAATTGAGCAGGATAGGCTTTCTCCCAGCATTCAATATCGTAATCATAGGTAGTTGATTCCCCCAAACATGCAATCCATATTTCCCCATCTTCCTTCGTTCCAAGTTCCTTGCCTCTAAATCCATACAAATTGTGTTTATTGCACCCCTCCTCATAATTAGGAGACAAAGTATAAACCGTATAAGGGTGCGGTGTTATCCTTAATTTGTTCTTATCCTTATTAAATATCCTTGCAAGTTGTGTTATCGATGCATAACGGCTCAGCGAATCCTCATCTGCAAAATAATAAACGTATATATTTGTAGATATTTCGGCGAGGACAAAAATAACCCCAGCGGTTAT
The DNA here is from genome assembly GCA_035361075.1 of Candidatus Hydrogenedens sp. Lineage (NCBI taxonomy): Bacteria > Pseudomonadati > Candidatus Hydrogenedentota > Candidatus Hydrogenedentia > Candidatus Hydrogenedentales > Candidatus Hydrogenedentaceae > Candidatus Hydrogenedens > Candidatus Hydrogenedens sp. The sequence continues at coordinate 47,938 of DAOSBX010000020.1, forward strand.
AACAAAAGATAGAAAAATCTTGAAATATCGTGTCATTTACATATTCCTGAGTTAATTAAATACTCACCAAGTAATTCCGCTTTTATATGAGCACCTTGTGGTGTGTTATGAACTAAATCAAGGAATAGACTTGGATTTTCTGTTGGAAAATAAGAGGGTAGATCATATAAAGCGGTATTTAATTCAACACTTAATTTTTTCAATACATCATTAGTCTCATTAATGCCTCTAATCATTATGTTTTTCAAGATATCTTTCCCAGGAGATGTAGGTACAATCAAAATATCATTTTTATTTGATGTGTTTATCATGTATGTCATTAAGACAGGGGTTATGGATTTTGATTTTGCCAGGAGGATAAGATTCCTAATATTGTGTTCGAACCATATTGGAGGGTTAGATGATAGGATTTTTTCTGGAGAAACTTCCTTAAATATGCCTGATGGGTAGGTGCCTTTTATTAATTGAATGATAAACTGGTTCATCCTATTCTCAGGGCTGTAATGAAGAAAAATTAAGTCTGTATGAGGTATCGCCAAACCTGCTTTTAACATAAAAATCCGAAGTAATGAACTACGTTCCCAGAATGGATAATTAAATAATCCGTCTATACCCCTACGGGCAAGAACGATGTCCCTCTCTAATAGATTATCAGGAATAGGATAGACAAAGCGTGTTTGTCCAATATCATTAAGCCCACCATAATAAATAACTATATCCACAGGGAATTTAGACACATGAAGTGTAAAATCAATCAGAATCTCAAAACTGGTCCAGCCATCAACACCCGCATTAATTACTTTTGCTTTTATCCCTTTCTCATTTAAGGTTTTCTCCAATTGAGCGGGATAGGCATCTTCCCAGCATTCAATATCAGAATCATATGTTGTAGATTCCCCTAAACAGGCTATCCAAATTTCGCCTTCCTTCTTTTCTCCCAGTTCATCTCCCCTGAATCCGTATGAATTATGCTTATTGCAACCATCGGTATAGTTTGGTGTTAGGAAATACCCCTTATATGGATGAAGAGTCGCCTTTAACTCTGTTCTTTCCTTGTTTACTCTCCTGAAGATTTGCTCAACTGAGGCATAATTAGTAAAAGTTCCTTTATCCATGAAGTGGAGTATATAAATATCACACAATATTTCCAAAGTAGCAAAAAGAATTATAAGAACTATCAACCATACAAATAAAAGCCTAAATATTTTTTTCATTCGTTCTGATTGCCTGTTTTAAAAAGACAATAACATTTGCCAGATAAAGGTATAGCCATGTGCTTCAATCCCGTTCCAGATTTGTTCAACCAGCAATTCGTCTCCCTTGATTTGAGGTATTTCTTTCCGTTTTTCTTCCCAGGGCACACATACACCAGCAGGTGGATAACAGGACAGCCATGACGGTTTCTGGATGTGCAATCCATCTGTGGATTGTACCGTCTGTTCACTGTTTAATACATTGTCAATTCCTGACCAACCCATACCATTATATATTCCATATTCACGAGTCGCCTCTGTAAAAGCCTGAATGTTCTCAACTTTTGCATCATTTTGGATAATAGCACTGGCGTCCATAATGTATCCACCATCTTTGGCTAAAAGTTTTATTAATTTTTTACACTGTTCCCGCACTTCTTTCGGTGTCCCTACTGCAAGGATAGCGTTCGGTAATCCACCACTAATACAGAATTTTTCACCTAATATTTTTTGAACTTTTTCGGGAGAACTACGGTCAATATGGAACACAATACTTTTTTCAGGCAATTCTGCGAAAGATTCTAAATGGTCATCCCAATTACCTTCTGCATAAAATAAAACCTGCTGCCTTTCTCGCCAGAGTTCTTCAATGATAGGTTTCAGTGTAGGCCAATAGAATTTATGAAATTGTTCTCGAGTAACAAATGGAGTACAACCGCGATGCATCCAAAAGCCGATGGGAACTAATTTATTAGGGTCAGCGGTTGTCTTTGCCACATGATGCAAATGGGGCATCAAGGCTTCACATGCTTTTAATACTTTATCTGGCTGGATTAGTAAATCCATCGTCAAACCAATATAACCACGTAATTTATCCGCAATAATATCCAGAGGTGCTTTAAAAATCCCCGCGATAGCAGAGACTGTTCCACATTCGTTTTTTAATCGTTCAATTTGAGGACCAAAGGCATAGAAATAATCATACATTGCCATGGCTGTTTTGACTAATGCCTGATAAGTCCTTACTTTCGCGGGTTTTCCAGGTTCAACCACTTCTGTTGATACACGAGGCAACCATTTTTCGTATAAAAAACCCGTTGGGTCAGCAATTAATTCATCATATTCATCCTCTTTCATAAATGCCTGGTCTTCGGGCGGTTCTTTATATTGAAACCCTGTGTTCGGGTCAAGTTCAATTCCAGGAATTCCGTAATATTTCAAGCCCAACGATTGAGCCAAACCTGTCCATACATACACCATATTTGGGACAACCGCATCCCAATCAAAATCTTTCACAGTTTGGCAAACCGCATCAAAGGCAATCCGATAATCATGAGTTACTTGCTGACAGGTAAAACCACAATAACGTGCTGTGAACTCTGCTACAAATGGTCGGATAGGGACACAATCAGGTTTTTCATTTCGTAATGCGGTAACATATCGCTTCAAACAATTTTGATAACGGGTTGCCATCGTGTCCATTGTTAATCTCCTTGAAAAAGTGTTTAACTGCATCTTTTTTATTAGGTTATCTATTTGATAGTTCGTTTTGCAAAAATGTAAGGACACAAAACAGTATATATCCCCCAAAAAGTGACACAGGAACTCTGCCTGTGTAACTTAGTCTGGGATATAAATAAGAAGGGACGAATACGTCTTCGTCCCTTCTTGGAAATAATTCGCTATCAAAACATTTCTTACTTTTCAGGATACACCTGTATATTTATGTTTTTGAACGATAAATCGGTTGTAGGGTCGTGCCCTTGTAAATGTATCGTCCCTGCAGATGGAACATACCCATTCTTCCCATCTCCTTCGGGATGAACAGGGCGAGTATCGTACAAATCACTAACTAAATAGCCATTTAACCACACCGCCATGTGATTGCCATCGCAAACAATGGTTTTGGTATACCATTCTTTATCATTTGATACAACCTTGCGGGATTCTTGAACACCATAGATACCACCCGTTCCAAAATCGACAGGTTTTGTGCGGTCGTTGCTAAGCCATGCGTTCTTGACTTGAGACTCATAACCTTTCCAGAATACACCTTTCGGACCGCGGAAGAAAACACCACTGTTCAGGGCTTTACCGTTTACAAAAATATCTAACTGTAGAAGGAAATCTTTATATACATCCGCGGTTTCAATTTGTCCATTACCATCTTTAATATTTAATGCACCATCAACAACCGAGAAAACAGATTTATGGTCAGGGATAATATTCCAGCCTGTCAGGTCAACGCCATTAAATAAAGATTTCAGTTGAACAGGCTTTAATTTCATTGACTGAACTTCAATCTTAGTGGATTTTTTCTTATCATGGTATTTATGATAGAGAATACCGATATGTCCTTTTGCATTTGTGATATTTAATCCTTCTACGGGATTGCCATTAACAGATGCGGATACTGCATTTCCCACTGCACGCACGGAAATATCATATTCACCGCCAGCTTGTAATGTAATAGCACCGCCACCATTCTCCGAATAATGTCCTTCTAATGGAACACGAATTGCCAGACCTGCTGTGCCATCACCAGAAACTTTTATTTTTGCGGATAATTCAAAATTAGCAAATGGACATGTTGTAGCGAGCCATCCACCTGTGCCTTTTGTAGCGGTTAACACGCCATTTTGAACACTCCAATCTGCATCACCAAACTGAACCCAGCCAAAAAGAGATTCGCCATCGAACAGGTTTATCCACTGTCCTTCAGCAACATCCTGAGCCATCGCAGAATAGCCACTAACCATTAGCATGGCTGAAATGAAAAGAACTTTAACCATACGCATAATTTTTTCCTCCAAAAAGGGTTGTTTTTAATCGTGAACAATAGGGGATTGAATATCTCTATCCATATCGTAGCACAAATATATAGAAAAAATAAATTTGTACATTTACTGTAAGCTAAAAGCCTTTATAAATAGAATGGTAACCTGCATAGTTGCCCAAAACTTTTTTTACATAGTTTCGTGTCTCTTTAAATGGGATATTTTCAATAAATGTTTCTAAATCATTATCTTTTATATTTCTCTTCCATTCGTCTACCCTTCCAGGACCTGCATTATATCCAGCTATAGCATACACAACATTCCCATTAAATCGGTCTAATAGGTATCGAAAATATACAGACCCTAAGGCAATATTATATTCAGGGTATTTCCACAAAAAATAGTCAATCCCTTTTAGTCTGTCGTCTTTATTTGCAATCCATTTTGCAGTGCTGGGTATAAGTTGTAGGAGTCCTCTCGCATTTGAGGTAGAAATAACAGATGTCCGATATGAACTTTCTTGTTTCATTATAGACCAGATTAGAAAAGGATTTACATCTACCTTCTTTGACCAGTGGAGCACAGATTGATAATATGGCATAGGGAATAATATCTGCCATTCGTTGCTCTTATTTATCATTTCTTTCTTTGTGGTGAAACATTGTGAATAGTAGTAATCCCAAACAACTTGAGCAGTCCCTAAATGAGACAATAGGGGAAGAGTATCCAATTCAATCTCTCCATTTTGAGCCCTTTTGCAAATGTCAAAGGCAATCCACTCCTTTTCTTCTACCCCTATTTCTGCAAAATAATTTAACCATTTCAATTCAGTATTCTTATTCAATATTTTCGTAATTGTGTCTATGTCATGAGAAATTTGCTTATCCACAATCAATGATGAAACAGGCAAATGTTTTAACGGAGCTATTTTTTGATGTGCTATTGATTCATGGTAATCTTTTAATAATTTATCAGCAGAGCGATGGACATAATAATCACCCAATTTCCCCTGCAATGCTTTTTTGAAATATTCCTTCGCTTTTAATTTATTACCATTCTTTTCATAAATTAACCCATTTAGATATGCAGACCTTGCAAAATAAAATGATTGTGGATAGTCTGTTATTAATTTTTCAAAATAGGCATATGCATTGACAACATCCTCTTTACTATAAAACCAGAAACCCAAATTAAAAACTGCCTCCGAAATTCGTTTATGTTGTGGAAACATTCTTAAGAGCGTCTTGTAGTAGAAAAGGATGGATTCCTTATCGTTATTCTGTTCTGACTTTTGGCCTGCCCAGTATAAAAATTCGCCCATATCAAAATTGATAGGAACATCATAATTCATTTTTTCTAAAATTTGATTTGCAAAGGAAGTCTTTTTAGAAAGGACAAGACAACGGAGAACATATTCGAAAATCAATGATGCATAATCGGAATCTTTGCTATTCTTTATTTGCTCTATAAATTCTTTCCCTCCATCTTCAAATATTTTCCATGTTGCAACTGAACTTACCGTGCCTGTGTATACCAACCATAATTTAGGAAATTGATTACTGATGATAAACCATGCCTCTGATAAATATCCGCTTCTGAGGAGGTATCGGATAGCAAAAGCCCTATCTGCTTCATTTTCAGATAAACATAAGTTGAGTAAGGAATCTTTTCGGGATAAATTATATCCACCATAATTGATTACTTGCTGTAGTAAGGTAGAACCCTCTTTTTGGAATTCTTTCGTCTTTATTAAAAATGCACCACCGTCATTTATGAGAGAAACCATCCACCATGGCAAGAGAATATCCGAGTGAATATTTAAATAATATCGTCCTGCTAATGGGGAATTATTTGTTTTTTCGTAATATTTGGCAAGAAAAAAATAAGCAGGCAATTTCCATGCAGTAGGTGTCGGTTCCTTTTTTATAAGTTCCTCAAGAATATTAATCCCTTCTTCTGTAAGTTTCATACCGTCTTTGCATTGTGCAATTCTTATTTGAACAAATGGAAAAGTATAATGACTTGATACGGACGCCTTTTCAAAACACTCCAATGCCGATTGAAAATCTCCTTTCTCATAAAAAAACACCCCTTGTTTGTAGTGTTCGAATATTTGTGAATCTTTATCATCAGGAAGGTCTATGGCAAACACACAGAGAGAGAAGAACATGTAAGCACAAAACAATTGTAGACATTTCGTTGTCATACTTGACCTAATACATTTATCGTAAAATAAATTTATGGAACACGGACGGGTTTCCCTGTTTTTGCAGAGTTCCATGCAGATTCGGTTACTTCCATAGTTCTCAGACCACATTCGGGTGGGACTTCTGGCATTTCTTTTCCTAAGATGCTCATAATAAAGTTGCGGTCAGGGTCGCTGGACATTTTCGGCAGTTTCACTTTTACAGGCTTACCTAATTCATCTTGCTGTAAAACACCTATGCCCTGTCTTAGGAATAATGCTCCTTTACTGCCCACAATTGTATGGTCTTCATACCAGCCTGGAGCATTTCCAATTACAGATAGGTTTCCTAATGCACCATTTTCAAATTTTAAGGTCAAAGCGGAATTGATGTCCACAGGAACATCAAATTTTTCTACTTTGGCAAACACTTCCTTTACTTTCATACCTGTCATCCACATCATAATATCAATGAAATGACTGCCCGAATCATTCAACTGCCCACCACCTGAAAGTTTCGGAATCTGTCTCCATGTATTGCGTGTTAAACGTAACCATTCCTGAGACAATAATGCCTGCACAAATTGAACTTCTCCAATAGCACCTCTTTGTATCTGGTCACGCATATAACGGAATGGCGGTTCAAAATGCCGTTGGTAGGAAATCATCAATATTTTTTTTGCTTGTTTCGATTTTTTAATAACCTCCTTTGCATGAACGATAGAACATACCATCGGTTTCTCTGTTAATACATGTAAGCCACAATTCAAAGAATACATAATTTGTTCATAATGCAAGGTATGAGGGCTTAAAATGACTACCGCATCTAAATTCTCTTTTTTTATCATGTCTTTATAGTCAGAATATATAGGTAGCGACACTGAATTTGGGCAATGTTTATGAAATTGGTCTATTGATTTTGAACTGGGTTCATTCAATGCAACAACTTCTGCCTGCTTAATCTTTGAAAATCTGTTGTAGTGTAATATTGCAATACCTCCCGCACCAATAAATCCAACCCGAAGTTTTTTAGCCATCTTGCGTCTCCTTAATCAAAGTATTAATGTTAATTAATGAGTCATATTCTAACATACTTATTAAAACAAAAAAGATTATAGATAACTATTCTTCCGATTATAAAATCACATTTTCCCCTATAGGCTCAATAAAAAAAATAAATAACCGACCTTGTAGAGGATACAAGGTCGGTATTATGATTAATTTGATACATTATCTATTGTGATGTTTGAGAACTCTGTTGTGGTTCTGATGTGCTGGGAGTGATTGTTATTTGAGTTGATTCTGGTGCAGGTGTTGGCTGTTGTTCTGTTTCTTTTGACTCTGTCGGCTGTTCGGTTGATGTTTCTGCATTTGGTTGATCTTGTTCAGTTGATGATTGTGTCTGTTGTTCTTCAGGTGGTTTGGGTGGTTCTTCTGGTTTCGGTTCACGGGCTTTAGCGAGGGCGTTCTTAATCTCTTCCCAACGTTCTTTTGCAAGCTGTACAACTGCTTTATAGCGTGGTACTGTCGAAACAATACTTTCTTGTGGTCCTTGCCCGACAGAGAAGTTTAATGGCTCACTATCGGTTATATTAAACTGCATATTGACTTCGGGTGTAAATGAATTCCATGCAAGGTCAGGCCGAATATCCAATGCCTGTAGTCCATTTATGCTATTCAAGAAGTTCATAACATTGTCGTTTATCAGCTTGGTCTCTTTTCCATCTGCCAACAATATCCATTCGCCACCTTCTCCCTTCTTAATCGTCTGTGTCACATCATTTTCTTTTATATCAATGGATGTCACTTTATCAGGTGAAAAATCTAAAATTTTTAATTCATAAACGTCTCTGGGTTTTAACAAAATCTTATTAGCATCAGTACGGTTAACTACGAGACGTTGGGGTTTATCGTCAAGCATTACATAGACACCATCAATTGTCCGTGCATTACCTGCTAATTTCAGGATATGCATTTCGTCTCCAGCTTTAAATGTTACTGTTTTATTAAACTCTCCGACATCTGCGTCGTTATCAGCGTAATCTGCGGACTTCCAACTTGCTAAAGCGGATATTAATGTGTTCAGGGTTGATACTTGAATATTCAGATCAATAGCTGGTTCAAGAACTTTAAAGTCGCTACCTTCTTTCTTAACTACAACTTTACCTTCTGGTTGTTCGATAGTAACCTGTTCAATTTTTTCCTTATCAAGATTTAATGAAGGCAGGTCAAACAAGTCTTGACCTTTCGGGAAAATCTGTTCAAATGTATACTTGCTAACCTCATAAACAATATCTTCTTGATTAGTAGCAATACGGACATATCCATTTTGTGCAGGATTAGGTCTTCCAGCCTCAATCACAACATCCGCATCACCATCCCTTGAGATAGTTAATTTAAACGTGGGTGGTTCAAGTCCCCAATCTGCTTTTTTAGCAGGGTCTACTATAGATGTAGCCATTAGATTTGAAAAGCGACCTAATAAATTTTGTAATCCAGTCTCTTTGAATTTTTCACCCGTTCCACCTTGGGCAAGAA